>NZ_JBFTMA010000207.1:0-6174 GCF_056396725.1 Bacillus sp. 05T31 | reverse complement strand
GGCTGATAGTGCTTCCATTTAAACAAAGTTTCCTTTTTCATACTGATCACACACCCTTTTGTAGAGTAATAGTATCAGTATGTCCAAGATTTACAGATTCATTGCACAAGTGTTATACTTTTGGCACCAGAACCGGGCAAGGTCTTGTCCGAACAGTATAATCTACGCCTGTGGAGAGCGTGTAAGACCGAATCTCGTAAGAGATAGGCAATGCTTGTAGAATCAGGAAGCCCCCACTTCAAGCAGTGATAGCCGGTAAGTGGTGGGTAGTTCACTATACTTTATATARAAAACTAARASATAAMATATAAKAAAAAACGGCGAACCCTCCACGTAGGAGAATCTACCATCACAAATAACTGATTATTTCACACCTAATTTTCCTTCCACTATCGTAGGAAGCTCGTCTTTCTGCACTTCTTCCCAAGCTGTTACACCTTTTTTATCTGAGTGATATACACGTAGGAATGCTTTTTTACGAAGATTCTTTTGCGCAGCAAATTCTAACTCCTTTTCTTTACCTTCCTTATCAAAACCCGATAATATATATTCATACTCCTTTCCCATCACTTCACCATCCATAGATTTTGAAACTCCCTCTTTTCCATCCATTGTAATTTGAACGTAATATTCATCTTTACCAATACGGTTGATATCACAACCAACTAATAAGCTTGCAAATATAACTAAAATACTAAAAAGTGCAATATGTCTTTTCATGTTGTTCACCTCTTTGATTTTCTATTATACTGTAATCTTATTCTGTTTTCGTTTGAAGAGAAATTCAAAAACATGACGTCCACATTACATTTTCGTAAGATAACAAAATTAACTACGTAAATACTTACAAATGAGATATTATCCCCCTAGACGCTATACAATGAAATATTTGCTTAACCATTGAAAATCATTTGAAGGATTACTTTCTTCTTCATGTTCTTTACTATTTCATGACTTGTTTCAAATTAACTCCCCTCATTTACCGCCTTCTAACAATCCGCATCACACACGGCTTAATACATTATCAAAAAGAAAAAAGCTCTGCACTATGCAGGCTTTCTTTATGATTTCACCGCTAAATTATTCATAAAACTTTCTATAGAATTCGCCTGAAATATACGAAAATAGGGAGATTGAACGTCGTAATGTTTGTCAGTAATTATAAGGATTGAAGGAAAGAATTTAGAACCTATCGGTTGCCAGGATTCATTGTGCCATTCTTGGCTATGGAAGTATAACTCGTATCTGTTTATCTTATCTTGCATTATTTTTTTACTGTACACTGACTTTTGAACTTCAATAAAGAATGGTGATCTACGCCATATAGTAAAAGCATCCGGCTCCATATATTCTTTCCCATACTTTGGTTCAACTTTGAATAGTTTAGGATTTTCATAATGAACGAGTTGTTTGTATACGTCCACAATACCAAGGAAATGAGGGGTTTTTTGACTTGTCTTTCTGATAGAACTCGGTTGCGGAAAATAAATGTATGGGTGCTGCCAAACATTCGCATCAACATAGCCATCTCTTCTTAATCGTTTCATAACCGTATTACAGCAAGTTACCGCATTCTTTAAGCCTTGAAAATGCAAGTCAATAATATCGTCACGGGACATGCATCTAAATCGCTTCAAATCATTCAAAATTCCTTTATCTCTACTCTTCATCATCTAACACCCCAAATAACGGAATTTCTTCTTGCGATGAATTCTGAAGTATTTTCTCCTCTTTAGACGTGCAATATGGTTTAACAATTTGTTTCGCCTTACTTAATTCCAAATAAGGAGCTTGCACTTTCTTTAATCCATTTCGTTTTAAAATCATTTGGCCAGATTGCTCTAAGTGCTCTGAACCAGGAGTACCCATGATATTACTATTAATTGCACTATCACATTTAAAGCCGATTCTAACGGTCATATTTAGTTTTAACTTACCATCTAACACTTTCGCATCTGGCCGCTGCATACTAAGCATAAGAAAAACTCCAAGTGATCGACCGACTGCTGAAATCTTTTCAATTGTAGTCATACACTCTTTTTCATCTTTAAGCATAGCCACTTCATCGATAGCAAGTAGAATATATGGTTTTTGATGATCTGGATTTAATTTGTTGTAGGCATCAATATGATCAACCTCATATTCTTCCATAAGTTTTCTTCGTTCTCTAATTTCCTTCCACACCTTTTGAAGCATTATTTTCATTTCAATTTCTTCCATACAAACTTCTTTTACATGCTTCACTCTTCGCAAGAAATGAAATTCAGAGTTTTTTAAATCTCCAAGATACAAATGCAACGTATCAGGAGACATATATTGAATGAGTGTGGATAGTACAACACGTACCATACTACTTTTCCCGCTTCCCGTTTCCCCTGCAATTAATAAGTGCGGTGAATTGGAGTCAATCATATCGTACGCAATCATTTTTCCGAATTGGTCCCTGCCAACCACAACAGGTAAACGGTAACCTTTTAATAGTGGCTGCCACTCTTTATAACAATAATTGTACGATTTTAGCCCAGCATTTGAACGGAATACATGTAGGACAAATCTTTTCACATCACCTTCAATCGTAATATTCCGTCCTAATATTTGCTGAAAACAAAACCACTTCTTTTCAATCTTCTGTGGATCTAATCCGTTTGGTATGGTAAAAACATACCTCACGCTTTCTGCTGAAGAAGAAACATTATGTACCTTTGGATAAATAGGCACTTTTCCCCCGCGTGTTTGATGTTCCGTATATAAACCTGCTTTTCCGAACACCTCCATAAGCTGATTCCTTAACCTTTGCGTACGAAGCCACTCCTTTATAATCCCCATTACTCCCTTCCCTCCTTAAAACATGATTACGATACGAACAAATACATATCCAATCAAGCAAACTCCACCAATTCGCGTTCCGTGATAAATACCTTCACTTACAAATTTAGCTGCCGATATATAGTCATGTCGCACCAAGTATTTTTCTAACATGACTGCTCCGATTAAAAYCGTTCCCATWACTCCTAATGCAATGTAAGTATGTAATACCTGATCCGAGATATGAAGGAATGCGAAAGGACTTAATGAATTGTATTTACGTATTTTCTTTTCTTTATCTTTGTATGACCGATCCATAAACTCGCGAAAAGGAATTGTTTCTTTCCTAGCACGCATTTAAATGCCCCCTTTATAAACAGAATTTAGAATATAGATATTACATAGCTTCATCTACTTAATACCGTGGTAGTTTTACCTTGGTAGAAATCTTGATAAATAATGTGGTAATCATTCGCAACTTACTTTGGTAACCTCTTATTCTTCTACCTTAATAAATACCGTGGTAGCTGCTTTGATACATCATATTGTGGACAGCTTGTACATTATGTAAAAAACTTTTTCCGTCTATGCGAATAGTTTTTTACATTTATGTCCACAATGTTGAAAATGGGTTCAGGAGGGATTTAAGTGTTTTGGAAATTCGGAGGTAAAAACCGAACGAAATTAGGTAATTTTTTAGATCGGAATGGCTTCACCCAAAATGATTTAGAAAAGAACGCGAAATTAAGTCGCCCTACAGTTTCAAAGGCGTGCAATGATAAAGAATACATACCTAGTCCAACTGTAATGAAAAAAATTTTAAAAGTTATTAGGCAAATAAAACCCAACGTTAAATCCACCGAYTTTTGGGATATGTAAAAACTGGCTAACTAGARTCAGTTTTATTTTTTTTAAAAAAACCTTTATAACAGAACRCAYATTCGTATATAATAAGAACAGACGTTCTTATTTAAGGAGGTATAACGGTGTATGACTACTCAATTTTGCCAAATCGAATTGTTTTATGTGTAGATCTTCGCAGCTTTTATGCAAGCGTGTCCTGTATCAAGATGGGCTTAGACCCACTGCATACTAAATTAGCTGTAGTAGGAGATGTGAACAGGAGTGGCTCCATTGTTTTGGCTGCAACACCACCATTAAAGGCATTAGGTGTTAAGAAAATGGCAAGGTTGTACGAAATACCACGGCGTAAAGACATTCTTGTAGTAAACCCAATCATGGGAACTTATATAAAATGCTCAAATTACATAACAAAATTAGCTTTACAATACGTTCCGATTGAGGATTTCCACCAATACAGCATCGATGAATTCTTTATGGATATTACAAATAGTATCCATCTGTTTGCGAATGAGCCATATGAATTTGCGTTGAAATTCAAACGTGAAATATATGAGAAAACAAGAATTGAATGCACAATTGGGATTGGGCCTAATCCTTTAATGAGTAAGATTGCTTTAGATGTGGAAGCGAAGAAGACAAAAGACTGCATCGCATATTGGAAGTACGAAGATGTACCCATAAAATTATGGCCGATACGACCACTTAGTAAGTTTTGGGGGATTTCGAGTAAAACAGAAGTAAAGTTAAATCGAAAAGGAATACATTCAATTGGAGACTTAGCGCAATACCCGCTCAAATACTTAAAACAAAGCTTTGGGGTTATTGGCGAAGAATTACACTTACATAGCAACGGCATTGATTTTAGCCGYATTGCAGAAAAATACATACCMRCAACAACWTCWATKGGTAARAGYCAAATACTCATGCGTGATTACACAATAGAAGAATTTCCAATTATCCTTCTGGAACATATCGAAGAAGTTTGTTATCGGATGAGAAGACAAAACAAACTAGCTCAAACAATCCATTTTTCCATTGGTTACAGTAAAAATTACGCTGGTGGTTTCAGAAAAACTCACACTATGAACCGACCAACTAATTTAACAATGGATATCTATCATATTTGTACATATTTTTTACATAAGTTTTATACCGGGGAACCAATTAGATCTATCAATGTTTCTTTAACCAACTTAATCAATGAAGGTGAAGAACAAATATCTCTTTTTGACAATGTAATACAACGAGAAAAAGAAATGAAATTAACGAAGGTAATGGATGAAATACGCACTAAGTTTGGTAAGAACAGCATATTAAGAGGAATTTCTTATACAAATAGTGCTACAGCAAGATACAGAAACACATTGTTAGGAGGACACAAATCATGAACAACACTAATATGCCAAAGGGACGAGGAATGGTGAAATGGACGCCATTTGCTGCAATGACAGAACAATTTGAAGGTATACGTGAGATTATTAAGGAAAAGAATAAAGTAGCACGTCCAATCTTAACTTCTGAAGAAATAGAACTTATCGAGAACATGTTATTATGCTCATTACTATCTGAAGAAGAGGTGTTGATTACATATTACGAAGATGGCTATCTGCTTACTAACTACATGACCGTGACTGATATTGATCCATTGAATTGTTCTATACTATGTACAGATGCTTTTTATAACAGGATTACTCTTAAATTTATGGATGTTGTTGATGCAAAATAAAAGCATTCAATGCAAAGTATAAATACTAAATGTGGTTCTGGTGSAAAAACTTCAAAATATCTAAAAAAAGTCTTTCAGACTTGGACATACTGATACTATTACTCTAAAAAAGGATGTGATTGGTATGGAAAAGMARAATCTATTCAAGTGGAAACATTATCAACCGGATRTTATTTTATTAACCGTGAGATGGTACCTACGGTACAACCTCAGTTTTCGTGATTTAGTCGAAATGATGGAAGAACGCGGGCTATCCCTGGCTCATACAAMTATCATGCGATGGGTTCATCAATATGGYCMCGAATTAGATAAGCGAGTACGACGTCATCTTAAGTCAACCAATGATTCTTGGCGAGTCGATGAGACGTATRTGAAAGTCAAAGGTCAATGGATGTACCTATATCGTGCTGTTGATTCAAAAGGATATACAATTGATTTTCATTTAAGYAAAACAAGAGATCATAGGGCTGCAAAGCGTTTTTTCAAGAAAKCTTTGCAGTCTTTTCATGTTTCAAARCCCCGTGTGATTACAGTRGACAAGAACCCGGCCTWTCCTATAGCGATTGAAGAGTTGAAGACAGAGAAAAAGATGCCTGTGGGCATCCAAATAAGGCAGGTRAAATAYCTTAATAACATTGTRGARCAAGAYCAYCGKTTTATTAAAAAGAGAGTTCGTTCAATGCTAGGATTGAAATCTTTTCGTACAGCTAAATCTATTCTTTCAGGAATAGAAGCGATGCATATCATTAAAAAAGGCCAACTTAAAAAAGGCCAACTTA
>NZ_JBFTMA010000206.1:0-6190 GCF_056396725.1 Bacillus sp. 05T31 | reverse complement strand
TTGCTATATTGATAGTAACGAGCGAGCTGTTCGTAACGTGCAGCTTCTTGGCCGTATTTTTCAATTTCGGATTGAGTCATGAACATTCCTCCTTTATCATCATTACAAATATATGCGAAGCTAGAAAGAGGTTATGCAAAAAACTTGCCTTTCTAGAAGGAAAAGTTAAAATGGGGATTTTTTTATTTATAGGCAAACACACATACAAATCGATAATTGTCCTACATAAATTATAAAGGAAAGGTAGTTTGACTTTGATGGAAGGAGTGGAATCATTGGGATGGGGACATCCCCATAGTTATTGGGAATGAAGTTATGGAGGATTTGGTGCTATAGGCTGTGGGACGAATTATGGATTTGTATTATGAGTATTTCTATTAATTTTAGTGATGCGTTGGATAAGGTAATACCGATAAAAGAGCGTCGTGCCGAACTGATTAATGTGGTTAATCGGTTCTTTTTTTATTGTTCTAAACAGGTGGTACTATTTGTTAAGAAATAGTTATGATAAATGAGGCGAAGTAAAATGTCGAATTTTGTTTGAAAATATGCAATATAAAGTAGGATAATAGGAAGGAGAATAACGGGAGTTCCGTCGAAGTTTACACAATGTCAGCAATTGAGGGAAGTTGATATTATATTAAAAAAATATTCAATTTGCTGTTATCTTAAATCAGGAAGGGGTATTTAAGCGTACAGGTAAGGTTGGTCTTCATTTTAAGTTCTGAATTTTCTGTTTTTAAAATAATATTTAGCAGTCATTTGTATATTTTATAATAGTTTTTTGATAAATTCACTGCTTTTGCAGAGGATTCTTTTTTATGAAAGAAACGTCAATTTTCTTCATATACATATACAAATTGGAGAAATGGGGGAGCGCTATGCGCGATTACTTAATTAAACCACTTGTTGGTCAGCCGTATCCGATGATTTCACATGGAAAAGGTGTGTATTTGTATGATCAAAACGGAAATAAATATTTTGATGGTTCGTCTGGAGCGATTACGGCAGGTATTGGACATGGCGTAGCAGAGATAGCAGAAGTTATTAAAAAACAAGCAGAGGAGATCGCTTTCGTTTATAGATCACAGTTTACGAGTGAACCAGCTGAAAAATTAGCGAAGAAGTTAAGTGATTTATGTGTAGGAGATTTGAACTGGAGCTTTTTTGTGAATAGTGGTACGGAGGCAAATGAAACAGCTATGAAAATCGCAATTCAGCATTTTCAGGAGCGTGGCATTCAAGGGAAACATAAAATTTTGTCACGGTGGATGAGCTATCACGGGATTACAATGGGAGCTTTATCTATGTCTGGGCATCCACTGCGCAGACAACGTTTCGTTTCTATTTTGGAAGATTATCCGACTATTCCAGCTCCATACTGTTTTAGATGTCCTGTACAAAAGGTATATCCAACATGTCAACTTTCTTGTGCGACTGAACTAGAAAGAGCGATTGATCGAATTGGTGCAGAACATATTGCAGCTTTTATTGCTGAACCGATTATCGGAGCTGCTGGAGGAGCGGTTGTCCCGCCGAAAGAATACTATAAAGTAATTAAAGATATTTGTAGTCATTACGATATATTATTTATTGCGGATGAAGTAATGACTGGACTTGGTCGTACTGGTGCATGGTTTGCGATGGAGCACTGGGGTGTAGAACCGGATATTATGACCCTTGGTAAGGGGCTAGGAGCGGGTTATACACCAATGGCAGCAACAGTTGTAAGTGACCGTGTTATGGAGCCGATTTTACGTGGATCACGTTCTGTAATGAGCGGGCATACGCTTAGTGCAAATCCATTGTCTGCAGCAACGGCTTTAGCAGTTATTGAATATATGGAGAAACATAATTTACCTGAAAAAACAGCAGAAAAGGGAGAGTATTTATTAAAAGGTTTGCAGAAAGTTCAGCAACAATCGACAATCATTGCCGATGTGCGTGGAAAAGGATTGCTAATTGGAATAGAATTGCAACCGTTTACAAAAGCGTCGGAGCTTATTTCAGTTGCTGCTAAAAATGGACTGCTCTTATACCAAGCTGTTTCAGGGCAAGCAGGAAAAGAGGATAGTGCACTGCTTGTTGCACCACCAATGACAACTACATATTCCGAGTTAGATGAATTACTTTCAATTTTTGTAAAGAGCGTGGAAGAGATGATGCAAAAAGGAGGGCATAGTATCGCATGACAACTATTACAAATACATTCGGTAAATTAAAAGAAATAGAGGAAGTAATTTCTTTGTTCCATGATGATATGACATTAATGTTTGGGGGATTTGGAGGAATCGGATCCCCTCCATCTCTAATTCAAGCTGTTTTAGATAAAGGCATTACAAATTTAAATTTAATAGGAAATGATACTGGATTTCCTGATGTAGGAATCGGTCGTCTTGTTACGAATGAAAGGGTTAAATCTTTAGTTACTTCTCATATTGGGTCAAATCCAAATGCGGGAAGACAATTAAATGAAGGAAGATTGCAAATTGAATTCTCTCCGCAAGGAACACTCGCAGAGCGTATTCGCGCTGGTGGTGTAGGGCTTGGTGGTATTTTAGTTGACGTTGGTGTTGATACGATTGTAGAAGAAGGAAAGCGTACAGTTGAAATGAATGGAAAGACATATTTAGTTGAAACAGCTTTAACGGCTGAAGTCGCAATTGTATATGCGAAAAAAGCGGATCCATTTGGCAATCTTGTATTTGATAAAAGCGCTCGTAATATGAATCCACACGTAGCTATGGCTGGTGACATAACGATTGTAGAAGCAGAAGAAATTGTTCCACTTGGAAGTTTAGATCCAGAAGAAATTGTCGTCCCAGGTGTATTTGTAAATTATATCGTGCCATCGGAAGGAGTGAATTGGAAATGGGTATGGGCGTAGAAGTAAGAGATAAGATTGCAAGACGTGCAGCGAAAGAAATTCAGAATGGTATGCTTGTAAATTTAGGTATTGGAATTCCATCGCTTGTACCGAATCATTTGCCAGAAGATATGAATGTTATGTTTCATGCRGAAAACGGTATTGTTGGTATGGGACCAACGCCAAGTAAAGGGAATGAAGATGAGAATTTATGTAACGCAGCTGGTTTACCAACATCTCTTATTACAGGAGCAAGTTATTTTGATAGCTGCATGGCGTTTGGCATGATTCGAAAAGGATTACTTGATGTTACGATACTTGGTTCGTTACAAGTAAGTGAAAATGGTGATTTAGCGAACTGGATTGTACCAGGAAAACGCGTTCCAGGTATTGGAGGAGCGATGGATTTAGCGCAAAAAGCGAAGCGGGTCGTTGTTGTGATGAATCATGTTGATAAATACGGAAATGCAAAGATTGTTTCGGAATGTACATTGCCATTAACTTCGAAAAAATGTGTAGATTTAATTATTACAGACATGGCTGTCATGGAAGTGACCCAAAGAGGACTTGTCTTACAAGAATTAATGAGTCCATATACTGTAGAAGATGTAAAACGACATACGACAGCTGATTTTCATATAAGCTCAAATTTACTAGTAATTGAATGAGGGGAGTTGTAATATATGGAGCAATTAAAAAAACAAGTTTGTGATTATATTGAGGGTCATGAAGAAGAGAGTGTAAAATTTTTAACACGATTAATTCAAGAAAAGAGCGTATCTGGTGATGAAAGTGGTGCGCAGGCAATTGTTATTGAAAAGTTGCGTGAGTTAGGTCTAGATCTTGATATTTGGGAGCCTGCTTTTAATGAAATGAAAGATCACCCTTATTTCGTATCACCTCGTACAAGTTTTACAGATAGCCCGAATATTGTAGCGACTTTAAAAGGAAGTGGCGAAGGGAAATCTATGATTTTAAACGGGCATATTGATGTCGTGCCAGAAGGGGATGTAAATCAGTGGGACCATCATCCATATAGTGGAGAGAAAATAGGAAACCGCATATATGGACGTGGAACAACAGATATGAAAGGCGGCAATGTCTCACTTATGCTTGCGATGGAAGCGATTATTGAATCTGGTATTGAACTAAAAGGTCATATACATTTTCAAAGTGTAATAGAAGAAGAGAGCGGTGGGGCAGGAACATTAGCCGCTATTTTACGAGGATATAAGGCAGATGGCGTTATTATTCCTGAGCCGACGAATATGAAGTTTTTTCCGAAACAACAAGGATCAATGTGGTTTCGTCTACATATAAAAGGAAAAGCAGCACACGGTGGTACACGTTATGAAGGAGTAAGTGCAATTGAAAAAAGTATGTTTGTTGTAGAGCATTTGAGAAAATTAGAAGAGAAGAGAAATGGTCGAATTACAGATCCGTTATTTAAGGGGATTCCGATTCCAATTCCAATTAACGTTGGGAAAATTGAAGGGGGAAGCTGGCCAAGTTCTGTTCCCGATTCATTAATTTTAGAAGGAAGATGTGGTATTGCGCCGAATGAGACTATAGAGGCAGCAAAAGAAGAGTTTGAGGGCTGGATTGGTGAATTAAAAGATGTGGATAGTTGGTTTGTAAAAAATCCTGTAGAAGTAGAATGGTTTGGGGCTAGATGGGTTCCTGGTGAACTAGAAGAAAACCATCCACTTATTACAACGCTTCAACATAACTTTGTTGAAATCGAAGGGAACGAGCCGATTATAGAAGCTTCGCCATGGGGAACAGATGGAGGTTTGTTCACACAAATAGCTAACGTACCCACGATAGTATTTGGTCCAGGAGAGACGAAAGTAGCACACTATCCAAACGAATATATAGAAGTTGATAAAATGATTGCTGCCGCAAAAATAATTGCATGTACATTACTAGATTGGTGTGAGGTGAAAAAATGAAATACTATGAATCTTTTAGTGAACAGACAAAGCATTATACAGTAGAAGGGGTTTTAGATTATTTTAATAAACGTATTAGAGTTGATCACTATACAGGAAATGTTGAAAGCATCATACAAACAATCGATGAATTAGCAAAGAAACATTCTTTCACTAAATGTATTATTAAAGGAAAGGGAGAGCATGTTTYAACATGGCTCTCTTTCGGTTTCTTACTGGAAGCAACGATACCTCATTATTTTCAAGGGCACGATGCGCACTTCTTCGTGAAATATCATAATGATGAAAGACGAAATAGTATTCATTGGACTGAGGAAGATACTATTTTAAGTGGTGTAAAAGAAAAAGAAGTGAAAGAAAAAATAGTCCCAGAGGAATTTGTGTTAAGAAAAGCGACAGAAGAGGATGCGGAAGAATTAGCAATTGTCTTTGGAAAAGTATTTGAAGTTTATCCGACACCTTTAAATGATGGGAATTATGTAAAGCAGACGATGAAGGAAGACGATACAATTTACTATGTTTATGAATTCGAGGGGAAAATTATTAGTACAGCATCTGCTGAAATGAACGTGAAAGAAGGTAATGCAGAATTAACGAATTGTGCTACATTACCTGAATATCGAAAACATGGTTTCATGAAAAGTCTGTTAATTAAATTGGAGGAAGAGCTCCAAGAAAAATCTATTTTTTGTTCTTATACAATTGCTCGCTCGCTATCTTTCGGTATGAATGCAGCCTTTCATCAATTAGGCTATACATATACGGGAAGGCTTGCGAATAATTGCTACATTTTTGATAAGTTGGAAGATATGAATATATGGGTGAAAGATTTATCCAGCTATTCGAAAGCAGTAAGACTCCCGCCTCAAAATTCGGCTGTAAAGCAAAGAAGTTAGGTGGGAGTCGGGTTAATAATAAAGCCCCACTGATTAAAGTTTCACTTAACCATAAATAAGCAATAAAAATATATATACATTTCATCAAAATAATAGAACGGAATCGTCATGCTTATAATCGCACAGAGGGTGCCGGAAATTCGGCGTTGAATTTGCTGGATTTTCGGCAAAAGGGGGGATGACATTGCTAGCAGTTTCGACACAGGAAGTCATTGAAGCGATTTTGGGCAGTATAGATGAGGCCATACATGCAGTAGATGAAAATGGGATTACAATATTTTATAATACAGTTGCTGCAAAACATGATGGATCTAAAATTGAAAATGTGCTAGGAAAGCATTTATTAGAAGCATTCCCGTCATTATCCAGAGAAACAAGTACGTTGATGAAAGTATTAGATACAAAAAAACCAATCGTACACCAAGTTCAACATTACCAAAATTTAAATGGGGAAGATGTTTGTACGGTCAATACAA
>NZ_JBFTMA010000205.1:0-6195 GCF_056396725.1 Bacillus sp. 05T31 | reverse complement strand
TTCATATGTTGCATCTTTTTCGTGTTTCTCTTTTTGTAATTGCGTAAACCCTTTTAATGAMGCRAGTGGRTTTTTWATTTCATGYCCGACTGTCGCTGCCATTTTTCCGATAACCGCCAATTTTTGTGACTGACTWGCCTCTGYAATACGTCCTTTTACTGCTGAAAGATATTGTAAAAATCGATTTAAAATAATAAATGATACGAAAAGTAACACCATATTTATAACAAGAGACATAAACAGGTTAAGTTCTCCAAATACAAATAGGTATATCATATATTTCCCTATAAGGAATGGCGCTAAGACAAATAAATATCTTTTACTCAAAAAGATCGGTACGAAGAAAATGAAAATATATTCAATTACATTCCCTTCATCAAATGCTATTCTATTATGAAARGCATACCATCCAATATTAAAARTCTCYGCRATCATGTATGCAAATAAATATGTATATTTAACTAAATATGCTTTTTCTCTCTCAAATAAGTAAACACTAATACCTAATATAGCCATAATATATGCAAGCTTCCATATCCCTTTATGCCAATTTCCTAAAGGCATTGTATCTTCTAATATAATCGCGTATGCAACCTCGTATACAATTAAAATAACATGTATTACCCATAAGAAAATCTTAGCGTTTTTCTTTTCTTCTTTAGCTGATAGAAAACTCTCTTCCACTTCAACACCCCTTCAAAAGAATACCATTTATTATAATAAATGATTTTCATAGACAAACAAAGATAAATTGAACAAATGAGGAAAATCAATCCATAGATAATATACTTCCCCACACCATATGTAAGCATAAAAACCATGAACAATAATACGTATAATATGGGAGGTGCTTTATATGGACGGTCGTGAAAATAAGAAGATAGAACAGTTACAATCCTTTACGAAAAACAATGAAGGAAAAGAGATGACAACGAATACGGGTGTCAAAATTTCAAATGATGAAAACTCTTTAACCGCCGGCGATCGTGGTCCTACACTTTTAGAAGATTTCCTGATGCGAGAAAAACTCGCTCATTTTGACCGTGAACGAATTCCTGAAAGAGTCGTTCATGCCCGCGGTTACGGAGCTCATGGTGTTTTTGAGCTATATGATTCTTTAGAAGACTTAACAATGGCTCATTTTTTACAAGACCCATCTAAAAAGACACCTATTTTTATTCGTTTTTCTGAAGTTGCTGGATCAAAAGGTGCAAATGAAACGAACCGAGATGTACGAGGATTCGCTGTTAAGTTTTATACAGAGGAAGGAAATTTCGATTTAGTGGGTAATAACATTCCGATTTTCTTCATTCAAGATGGTATTAAATTTCCAGATCTTATTCATGCTCTTAAACCAGAGCCACATAATGAGATTCCCCAAGGACAAACAGCACACGATACTTTTTGGGACTTTATCGCCAATAATCAAGAATCAGCTGCGATGATGATGTGGATTATGTCGGATCGCGCAATTCCGAGAAGTTTTCGAATGATGCAAGGGTTCGGCGTTCATACATTTCGTTTMGTTAATAAACATGGGAAGTCACGATTCGTAAAATTCCACTGGAAGCCAAAGCTTGGCGTTCACTCGTTAATTTGGGATGAAGCTCAAAAACTAGGCGGCGCTGATCCAGATTATCATCGCCGTGATTTATGGGAAAATATTAATGCCGGAAACTACCCTGAGTACGAACTTGGCGTTCAAATTTTAGAAGAAGAGGATGAATTTAAATACGATTTCGATATATTAGATGCAACAAAAATTTGGCCGGAAGAAGACTTCCCTGTTAAGATCATCGGAAAAATGACGTTAAACCGAAACGTTGATAACGTATTTGCGGAAACAGAACAAGTCGCACTGCACCCTGGAAGCATCGTCCGCGGTATCGATTTTACAAATGATCCTCTCTTACAAGGTAGACTCTTTTCTTATACAGATACACAATTAGCCCGCGTCGGTACAAACTATCAAGAGTTACCGATTAATCGTCCGGTATGTCCTTTTCATAACAATCAAAGAGATGGTGCGTCTAAATATATAATTGATAAAGGAAAAGTCGCTTACCATAATAACTCTTTAGCTAATAACTCTCCCTTTACTGTACCTGGTACGAAAGGCGGTTTCGTTACATATCCTTTTACTGTTTCTGGACATAAAACAAGAGAGACAGCCGCTAGTTTTAAAGACCATTTCTCACAAGCCCGTTTATTTTGGAATAGTATGAGCCACGTCGAAAAAATCCATATTATGCAGGCCTTTTCCTTTGAATTAGGAAAAGTAAAAAGTAAATCAGTTCGCCAACAAGTCGTAGGTATGATTGGTCATATAAGTACAGAATTAGCTACTTTAGTAGCTGAAGCAGTCGGGGCAACAGTGCCAAATGTTCAAGAATCAAATGTTACAAAATCCTCACCAGCACTAAGTATGGAACATACAACATTCAGCCCAAATACATTACGAGTAGGCGTCATTGTCGCAAATGGATATGACGGTCAAAACGCACAATATATTATAAATCAATTCAAACAAGCCGGTCTTCAGCCCGTTATTATTTCCGAACGATTAGGTTTTGTGCAAGGCTCTCAAAATGGACAGTGGGAAGTGAATGATACTTTCTTAACAGGATCACCACTTCTTTATGATGGGCTACTTCTTATTGGCGGAAATATTAATGATCATTTTCTTAACAAGGCAAGTTCATTCGTCGTAGAATCGTATAATCACTTTAAGCCAATTGGAGCTTTCCAAAATGGAACTACTATTGTTCAATCTTTAAACATCGAAGGAAAACCTGGCGTTATAACAGAACAAAATCCTACCTTACTTGCGAATAAATTTATTCAGGCAATGACAAAACAGCGATTTTGGGAAAGAGCCTATTAAAATGCATGAGGAGGATACGTCATGTTCGTTACAGTGGAAAAAGATGTACACATTTTTGTGCAAGATATGAACCCAGGTCCTGACAGTAAAACTGTTTTCTTTGTACACGGCTGGCCTTTAAATCACCAAATGTTTCAATATCAATTCAATGTTTTACCACAGCACGGGTTTCGCTGCGTCGCTATGGACATTCGCGGAAACGGGCAATCTGATAAACCATGGACTGGTTACACTTATGATCGTTTAGCTGATGATATCGCAATTGTATTAGAAGCACTTCAAATAGAAAATGCTACGTTAGTCGGCTTCTCAGTCGGTGGCGCTCTCTCTATTCGGTATATGTCACGATATAATGGGCGTCGTATTTCCAAACTTGCATTAGTGGATGCTGTCTCTCCTTCTTTCGTGAAAAACCAAGAATCCCCTTACGGCGTACCGAAAGAACAAGCAGATGCTCTGATTGCTCAAATGTATGCAAATTTGCCTAAATTTCTTAATGATGTATCTTTATCATTTTTTAATAGAAACTTAGGAGCTGCCACGTTAGAATGGTTTTCTTATCTCGGTATGCAGTCCGCTTCTTATGCTCTCATCAAAATTTTGCAAGCTGCTGCAAACGAAGACGTAACGAAGGACTTAAGTAAAATTAACGTCCCAACAAAAATATTCCACGGCGTGCACGACCAACTCATCCCTTATAAAAGTGCTGAGCTAACAAAAGAGCGAATTAAAAACTCTGAACTATATCCTCTTACAAATAGTGGCCACGGCTCTCCAATCGATCAAGCGGATGAATTAAATAAGAAACTGATAAAATTTTTAAATTCATAGTTCCTTTACAGTAAAAAAAGAATTTGCCCTTACGGCAAATTCTTTTTTCTTAACTACCTTTTGCACGAGCAAATTCCACATATGACTTATTCTTCTCTTCCATTAAAAATAAAACGATAATGCGGAAAAAATGAAGAGTTGGAACAATWGTCATACAAAGAATAGATAAAAAATAARCACGCTCATCGTTAAACGCATAAATACTAACAACTCGAAATCCTGTYTGTTTATAAATCCACACAACAAATAACTGTAAACTAAAAATTAATAATAAATCTAGAACTGATTCTATTAAAATTAAACAAATTGTCCAATTATATATTAGATGAAAAATTCACACACTTCTCACAAATCAATTATTAAAACGACTCTATTTTAATTTATACTAAATGTACAAGTAATACTCCCTAAACCTAGCTTGTCTGGTTATCCCGTTAAATACTATGAAAAAAGAACTTGTATCGTATACAAGTTCTTTTTTGTCGCCTATTTAAATAATATATCCTTACTATATTGCTTTCCGATGAGTAAGTCATATTGAATAAACTCATATTGCTTTAACATTTCTTTTTGTTTTTCTGTTAAACTTTTTATTGCTTCTCCGTCTTTTCCTATCTTCAATTCATCACGAAGTACGGGAATTTCTTCATATAACTTCGATAAAAATTGATAGAACGGTACCTTATTTAATCCAGCATAATCAAAGACAAGATTTGAAAAATAGATTGGACTTACTAAACCTAAATTGTCATTTGGCATATCAAAATTTGCATACATTAATAACGGCGTTTGCGCCATCGCTAATCGTTCACTTGGCGTTTTTTCATTTGTTATATAACCAGTCTCTTTATAAAGAGATTTATTTGTTCCTAGTGATGGGAGATGGTCCCCAAAGAATACTAATAATGTAGGTCTATCTAAATTATCTAGCTCCTCTATTAAATATTGAAGAGCTTCATCTGAACGTCTTAACCCTTCTGTATAAGTCTCTAATTCAGCCTTCGACTCTTCATTTTCTAATCCACTAATCTCTATTTGATTTTCACCAAATCTTCCTTCTGTAAATGGAAAATGATTTTGCATCGTAACTGCATGAACAAACGTAGGTTTCTTTTGCTTCTCTAATTCAGCTATTATCTCTTTACTCATAGATAAATCGCTAATATAATCTCCATCAACTTCTACATTTTCCATCGTATCTTGTGCATTAAACTTATCAAACCCTAACACTTTATATACATCATCCCGTTTAAAGAATGAGCGACCGAACGAATGAATTGCACTTGTATAATACCCTTCTTTTTTCAAAGCTCGAGGAATTGATGGAATTTCTTTCTTATTTGTAACAACTTGCTGATACGGTATAGAGCCTGGTTTTAACAAACTCATTGAATAACTCGTTAATGCCTCAAATTCAACGTTTGCAGTATTTCCTCCAAATGCAGGAGAAATAGTTTGTCCACCAGGAAAACTTTCTATATAATGATGCAAATTAGGTAAAGGATCTTCACTAAAGGACAGGTTCGTTAATTTCGTTGGATCCCAAAACGACTCACTCATTACAAAAATAATATTTGGTTTCTCTTTTTGTTTCTGCACCCCTATATTGCTACTATATTGTTTCTTTATATCGTTTGCTATTTGAAGCATATTTTCTTTTGAATAATCTTTCGGCTTTTCAATGACTGTCGTATCTAAATTACTTATAAATCCTAGCACAAAACCATTTGAAGCATAATTTTCATTTTGATCCCACAAAACGAACTCTATACCCGACTTTTGAAACAATTTATTCATAAACGTATTCGTAAAATTACCATACACATATAAAACAATAACAGATCCTACTATCAATAGAACTCGTACGCCTACATGAACTTTTACATTTTGAATATACTTCCTCACATACATACCCGCCAAAATACAGACAACAACACTTACAATAACGAGAAGAATATAACCCCAACTAAAATAATCCATCACCATTGGTATAACAGATTGCATATGTCCAATCTGTGTAAAATCAGAAGGATATAGTGGGTCTCCCCTAAAAACAATTTTGAAGTGATTTACAATAGCCAAAATGATTAGCAAAATGCTTGTCARAATAGTACTCAAAAAAACTTTYCCAAGYACGTTRTACACCAAAACATATATCGCATAAATTACAATTAAACTAAATATAAACTGTGCGTTATAATTGTAAATCCAATTCAGTGTATTTACGAGATTCATATTATTTTGCGTGAAAATAAAAAGCAAAGTAACCACATGCGCTACTAAAAACATTCTAATATAAATCCTAATAATACGTTTAAATTTATTAACAATATCTTTATTCAAATGCGCAACATACAATAGTACAATCCACATCAAAATTGTCATTATACTTAAGACAATTTTTTGATTTAACATATCTTTCATCGTATCTAAACTAAAATATTTTAAAATCAAGAAAAGTGTGGGTACAACATATAAGG
>NZ_JBFTMA010000204.1:0-6239 GCF_056396725.1 Bacillus sp. 05T31 | reverse complement strand
TTTCAAAATTCCTCGCTATTTCATAAATTTTATTATGTAAGATAATACGTCTTACTTCTATAGTTTCATATCTATTTTATTACATTTTATAAAAGATATTCAAGTGATTGAAAATGTATCCACTCAATTACTTGAATGAAACATAGGAATCCTGTTAAACGAATATAATTCAGTAAAATCCTTCATAAAAGGGGAATGGGCATGGGGAATCCATTATCGATGGAAAAAATGCTTCAAATTATTCATGAAGGGCTTGCCAAAACGAATAACCCCAAACGGATTACAATTGCCGGTGCAGGGATGTCTGGATTAGTTGCAGCATCTTTATTAAAAGAGGCTGGGCACGAGGTAACGATTATAGAAGCAAATAACAGAATAGGTGGCAGGGTGTATACGATTCGGGAACCATTTAGTGCAGGATTATATTTTAACGCAGGTCCTATGCGTATTCCGGATACTCATGATTTAACTTTATCCTATATTCGTAAATTTAAACTACCGTTAAACCTTTTTATTAATAAAACTTCTTCAGATATAATTTATACGAATAACAAAAGAACGAGATTGGATGTGTTTGAAAAGGATCCAAGTGTACTTGGATATCCAGTTTTAGATAAAGAAAGAGGGAAAACAGCAGAAGGGTTAATGTTAGGGGTATTGGAACCGATACTTAATTATATTAAGAAAGATCCTGATAAAAACTGGATTATTGTTGAAAAAAAGTATAAAACATATTCGCTCGGTTCATTTTTAACCGAGTATTATTCAGATGGGGCAATAGATATGATCGGAGTACTTCTTGATATGGAAGCATACATGGGAATGTCWTTAATTGAAGTATTACGCGAAATRATCTTTTTCACTTCAACGACGAAATATTATGAGATAACRGGCGGRATGGATAAATTACCAAATTCATTTTTACCAGAGCTAAAGGATAATATTTTTATGTCGTATAAAGTAGAAAAAATTATAGAGGAAGATAATAAAGTAATGATGCAAGTAACACATGAACAAACGTTAAATTCATTTATAGTAACTGGTGACATCGCTATTGTTACAATTCCATTTTCAGCTTTGCGATTTGTAGAAGTTCAGCCATATCAGTTATTCTCTTATTATAAAAGGCGGGCAATTCGTGAATTAAATTATATTGCTTCAACTAAAATTGCGATAGAGTTTAAAAGTAGATTTTGGGAAAGAGCAGGACAATATGGTGGTAAGTCAATTACAGATTTACCTATCCGCTTTACATATTATCCGAGCTATGGCATTCATACACCAGGGGCGGCTATCGTTTTAGTGAGTTATACGTGGGCAGATGAGGCGTTAACGTGGGATAGTCTCTCGAATAGAGAACGTATTCGTTATGCGTTGAAAAATTTAGCGCAAATATATGGAAATGTGGTTTATAGTGAGTATGTTGCGGGAGAATCTTTTAGCTGGAGTCAAAATCCGTATTCTTGCGGAGCATTTACAGCTTTTGAACCAGGGCAAGAGCTTGAATTGTTTCCATATATTACGCCGCCAGCGGGTAGAGTGCACTTTGCAGGAGAACATACGACATTAACACATGGATGGATGCAAGGAGCAATCGAGTCTGGAATTAGAGTTGCTCATGAAGTGAATGGAAAATGAAASGATAATCTAGCAGTTTTGTTTACAAATAGGTATTCTTTTAATAAAATGATAAGTATAAATCGTAATAATTACGCTTTGAAGAAATTTGAAGTAGAGAAATGGATGGTCGGTCGAATGAGTAAAGTAGAAATTCATATATTAGGTGGTTTTTTAGGTAGTGGAAAATCAACATTGCTGCAAAATTTATTATTAGCAGAAAAGAAGAAAAATCGAAAAGTTGCAGTTTTGATGAATGAAATCGGTGAATACTCGGTAGATACAGATATTATTGGAAAAGAGAATGTGTTAAGAGAACTTCTGAAAGGATGTATTTGTTGTACGTTAAAAGAAGAGCTTGAAATTCAATTACATTCTTTATATCAACAAGAAAGACCAGATGTAATTTATATAGAAACAACAGGTGTCGCACATCCAATTGAAGTGTTAGATGCATGTGTATCACCAATTTTAGCTCCTTTCCTTGAAGTGAAATCTATAGTAGTCGTATTAGATGCAGTAAGATGGTTAAACCGAAGTATATTAAGTGCAAATGTACAACAGTTATTACATGAGCAAATGAAATATGGAAGTCATATTCTTATTAATAAATCAGATTTATTAACAGATGAAGATAAGAACAAAGTATTTGAAGACGTAAAAGCAATAAATAATCATGCGAAATTGTTTGAAACAAAGTATTGTAATATATCTTTAAAAGATATAGAAGAAGCTGAATTTGTGAGAGAAGGAGAACACGAGACACTTCATGTTAAACAGCATTTACATATACAAACGATGACGTATCAATTTACGAAATCGATTGATCAAGACAAATTATACGAATGGCTTTCGAATTTACCAGATAGCATTTATCGTGTAAAAGGATTTGTGAAATTCCATGGAGATAAATACCCGCATCTATTCCAATATTCGTTCGGGGTACCGACTTTACTGGAACAAGACTTCGGTTTCCCGACAAACTTAGTAGTAATAGGAGAAGGGCTAGATAAGAAACAATTGGCTGAAGGGTTAGAGAAAGTAGAAAATAATTAATCGGTTTTTCTAATCATTTTTTTAGGTAAGCTGCAAATAATTGACTTAATGAATTAAGTTAATTATTTGCAGCTTTTTGCGTGATGATTACTGTAATGAAACAGTAATTTCATTTGAACAACGGAATATATATTGATTGTATGTCCGTTTCCATTTAATAGGAAGGTGATTATAGATTTGTGCCGAATGTAGAGGTTACTACAAGAGTTTTCCATTACCAATTTTAAAGTCATGATTACGGACAGGGGAATTTGGCGTGTTTGATTCTATCAGAAAGTAAAGTATGGGGAGGATCACAATGTCGATGAAAAAACGTAAATGGCTAAGAACGGTGGTTACTGGTTGTGTTTTAGGGTCAATATTAGTAACAGTAGCTTGTTCGGGAAAGAAGACAAGTACAGAAGATGAAAAAACGATTAAGGTAGGGGTTCTTGCTTCGTTAACAGGTCCATTAGAATCGTATGGAAAACAAACAGTGAATGGGTTTGAATTAGGGTTAGATTATGCAACTGGTGGAACTGGGAAAGTGGAAGGGAAGAAGATTAAGTTTGTTGTAGAAGATACGGAAACGAAAGCCGATGTAGCGGTTAAGAAAGCTACGAAATTATTAGAAGAAGAGAAAGTTGATTTTTTAGTCGGATCATCTAGTTCAAGTGATACATTAGCAGTTTTACCACTAGCTGAAGAGTATAAAAAGATTATGGTTGTAGAACCAGCAGTTGCTGATAGTATTACCGGGAAGAACTGGAATAAATATATTTTTAGAACAGGTAGAAACTCTTCGCAAGATGCGATTGCTGGGGCTGCCTCAATTGCTAAAAAAGATGTAAAGATTGCGACGTTTGCTCCAGATAATGCTTTCGGTCGTGAAGGAATTGCAGCATTTAAAGCGGGAGCAAAGAAATTAGGTGCGAATATTGTAAACGAGCAATACGCGGATACGAATTCAACTGATTTCACTGCAAATATTCAAAATATTATTAGCTCAAAACCAGATTATTTATTTATCGTTTGGGCAGGTGCGAATTCACCATGGAAACAGTTGAAAGATATGAATGTGGAAGCGCAAGGAATTAAAATTTCTACCGGTGCACCTGATATACCAGCATTAAAAACGATGGATGCGCTAATAGGGATGCAAGGGTTTTCTGTTTATTATCACTCACTTCCAAAGAATAAGGTGAACGATTGGCTAGTAGAAGAACATAAAAAACGTTTTAATGGTGCTGTTCCAGATCTGTTTACAGCAGGAGGAATGTCAGCGGCAATTTCTATCGTCGAATCTTTAAAGAAAACGAAGGGCGATACAGATGTAGATACACTTATTAAGAAAATGGAAGGGATGGAATTTGAGACACCGAAAGGAAAGATGAAATTTAGAGAGAAGGATCATCAAGCATTACAAACTCTATATTCTATAACGCTGAAAAAGCAAGATGGTGTTGATTATCCAGTACCAGTGTTAGAGAGAGAATTAACGATGAAAGAGACAGAACCATCAATTCAGAATAAATAGACTGAATTTTCTGTTGTTTTTTATAAAGAGGGAATACCCTCTTTATACTTGTTTCTTTCATAAACATGGCTTTCAGTGGGAGGGATTTTATGACACATTTGTTAGAGACGAAAAATCTTTGTGTATCTTTTGGGGATCATCATGTTATTAAGGATGTTAATTTAACGGTACAAAAAGGAAAGCTCATTTCAATAATTGGACCGAATGGTGCTGGAAAGACAACACTATTCAATTTATTAAGTGGGCAAATTTCTCCGACGAAAGGTGAAGTTTATTTTAAAGGGCAGGATATTACAAAATTATCAATTTCAGATCGAACGCGCTTGGGCATTGGTCGTTCTTTTCAGTTGACAAATATTTTTCCAGAGCTAACAGTACTTGAAAATGTGCGTCTAAGTGTTCAATCGTTTGTTCAGGATTATTACAGTTTCTTTCCGAATGCAGCCAAGTTAAAGCAGCAAACTGGAGAAGCGAGACGTCTTTTGAAGACAGTACTCCTTCACGAGAAAGGGGACGTATTAGCTAAAGACTTAGCTCACGGAGAAAAAAGAAAGCTAGAGCTTGCTATGTTATTAGCATTAAAAACGGATGTATTACTACTAGATGAGCCGACAGCAGGTATATCAGTTGAGGAGGTACCGGCTATTTTACAAGTGATTGAAAATATTAAGAAACATCCAGAGAGTACAATTGTACTTATTGAACACAAAATGGATATGGTACTAGGTTTGTCAGACCATCTTATCGTTTTATTCCATGGAGAGTTATTGGCTGAAGGTTTGCCCGAAGAAATGATGAAAGATGAGCGTGTACAAAGTGCTTATTTAGGGGGATTATATAGTGGCACTATTACAAGTGAATAATATAGAGACGTATTTAGATCAGTTTCATATTTTACAAGGGGTATCTCTTACTGTTGAGAAAGGAACGATTACTGTACTGTTTGGAAGAAATGGGGCAGGGAAGACTACGACATTACGTTCGGTTATGGGATTTCACCATATCGCACATGGTGAAATTTATTATGATAGTACACAAGTAAATGGATTATCTACACATTTAATTTCAAGGAAAGGAATAGGGTATGTACCAGAAAATCAAGGTATTTTTCACGACCTGACAGTAGAAGAAACATTCGCTCTTGCTAGGGGGRAGGGAGAAGAAGCGGAAGAAAAAATAGACTGGATGCTTGAATTATTTCCAGATTTAAAGCAATTTTGGCATAAAAAAAGCGGACTCTTAAGCGGAGGGCAAAAGCAAATGYTAGCAATTTCAAGAGCATTTATTAATAGTGATGGTTTATTACTTATTGATGAGCCGAGTAAAGGCTTGTCGCCCATTATGATAGAAAAATTAATGATAGCCATTTTGAAAATGAAAGAGAAAACAACAGTTTTACTCGTTGAACAAAACTTTATGATGGCTAGTCAAATTGGTGATTACTTTTATATTATGGATAACGGAAGAATTGTTCATAACGGTTTTATGCATGAATTAAAAGAGGATAAGGAAATGTGTCACAAATATTTAGGAATCTCTTAACATGAATCCGGGGTGAGAAGGATGGATGTGTTAATCAATTTATTTGTAAATGGGATTTCAACAGGGATGCTCATTTTTTTATTAGCGTCWGGTCTWTCACTTATTTTCGGTTTAATGAGCGTACTAAATTTTGCGCATGGCGGTTTATTTGCATGGGGAGCATTTACAGGCGTTTGGTTATTTAATATGACAGATAGTTATTTATTAGCGCTAATTGGGGCAGTCGCTACGGGTATGTTCCTCGGTTTCATTTTAGAAAGATTTCTTATTAGACCAGTGTATGGAAACCATGTGCGGCAGCTTCTCGTGACACTCGGAGGAATGCTCGTTCTTAGCGAGTGCATCAAAATATTTTGGGGTCCTAATCCAATTGCTGCAAAATTACCGTTATGGCTTCAAGGAAGTTTTACATTTGGAGGAGTTATCTTAATAAAATATCGCCTATTCGTTATTTTAGTTGGGATACTAATTTACATCGCTTTACTATTGCTGCTGAAAAAAACAAAGA
>NZ_JBFTMA010000203.1:0-6244 GCF_056396725.1 Bacillus sp. 05T31 | reverse complement strand
ATGTTAAACCGAATGGAATTTGTCCTACAATCTCGCCATCTACTGTGACAGACGCTTCCTTTGATCGTTGTAAAACAACTCTCATCTTTTCTACACTCCCTATTAATGCATCATGCGTCGTACGGCATAAATTTCTGGAACACGTTTAATGCGCTCTACTACTTTTTTCAAGTGTTGTAAGTTTCGAATAGAAATCGACATGTTAATCGTTGCCATCTTATTACGATCACTTCTACCAGAAACAGCTGAGATATACGTCTTCGTTTCTGTAACAGCTTGTAATACTTCATTCAATAAACCACGACGATCATAGCCTGAAATTTCAATATCAACATTGTACTCAATTTCTTTTTCAGAGCTACCTTCCCACTCTACTTCTAATAATCGTTCTACAGCTTCTTCTGTATGAACATTTACACAATCACGGCGGTGAATCGATACGCCTCGGCCTTTCGTAATATACCCAACGATATCATCGCCCGGAACTGGGTTACAGCATTTTGATAAACGAATTAATAAATTATCAGCACCGCTTACCTTTACACCAGAATCCCATTTTCGAATTTTCATCGGTTTACGAACTTCTTTAACTTCAACGATTTCTTCTTCTTCGCGTTGTTTGCGGAACTTGTCCGTTAGTCGCGTAACAATTTGCGACGCTGTAATTCCGCTATATCCAACTGCTGCAAACATATCTTCTTCATTTGCAAAGTTAAATTTCTCAGCGACACGTTTTAAGTTATCAGGCGCTAATACTTCTTTCATCTCATACTCTAGACCACGTACTTCCTTTTCAACAAGTTCACGGCCTTTTTCAATATTTTCGTCTCTACGTTGTTTCTTAAAGAATTGACGTATTTTATTTTTCGCATGAGATGTTTGAGCAAGTTTCACCCAATCTTGACTTGGGCCATACGAATGTTTCGATGTTAAAATTTCAATGATGTCACCTGTTTTTAATTTATAATCAAGCGTCACCATTTTCCCATTTACTTTTGCACCAATTGTTTTGTTTCCAATTTCCGAATGGACACGATACGAAAAGTCAATTGGAACAGATCCAAGTGGTAATTCCATTACATCGCCTTTCGGTGTGAAGACGAATACCATGTCAGAGAACAAATCAATTTTTAATGATTCCATAAACTCTTCTGCATTAGAAGCTTCATTTTGCCATTCTAATATTTGACGGAACCAAGTTAGTTTCTTCTCTAATGTACCAGTTGTTTCTGCTGTTTTCCCTTCTTTATACGCCCAGTGTGCCGCGATACCGAATTCTGCAATTTCGTGCATTTCTTTCGTACGAATTTGCACTTCTAGCGGATCACCTTTTGGTCCAATTACAGTCGTATGAAGAGATTGATATAGATTTGCTTTCGGCATTGCAATATAATCTTTAAAACGACCTGGCATTGGTTTCCAGCACGTATGAATAATTCCAAGCACCGCATAGCAATCTTTAATACTATTCACAACGACACGTACAGCTAGTAAATCGTAAATTTCATTGAATTGTTTATTTTGCAATGCCATTTTACGATAAATACTGTAAATATGTTTTGGTCTTCCAGAAATCTCAGGTTGAATTGAAACCTCTTTTAATTTCTCGCGAATGCCAGTCATTACTTCATCTAAATATTCTTCACGCTCTGCACGTTTACGCTTCATTAAATTCACAATACGATAATATTGCTGCGGGTTTAAATAGCGAAGTGACGTATCCTCTAACTCCCATTTAATAGTACTAATTCCGAGTCTATGTGCTAAAGGTGCAAAGATTTCTAACGTTTCATTCGCAATGCGACGCTGCTTCTCTTGAGGCAAATGTTTCAATGTACGCATGTTATGAAGACGATCAGCTAGTTTAATTAAAATAACTCGAATATCTTGAGCCATTGCGATAAACATTTTGCGATGGTTTTCTGCTTGTTGCTGCTCATGGGATTTATATTTAATCTTTCCAAGCTTTGTAACACCATCGACAAGCATAGCGATTTCTTTATTAAATTCCCGTTCAATGTCTTCTAATGTAATTTCTGTATCTTCCACTACATCATGTAAGAAACCTGCCGATACTGTAGCCGGATCCATGTGTAAATCAACTAAAATACCTGCAACTTGAATTGGGTGAATAATATATGGTTCACCCGATTTTCTATATTGTTCGCTATGTGCATCACGCGCATATTCATAAGCACGTGCCACTAGCTCAATATCTCCATCCGCTAAATATTGACTTGCTTTCTCGAGTACCTGTTCAGCTGTTAGTACTTGCTCATTTGCCATCGAATCACCTTTTATTGAAAATTGACTTTATCTTTATTGAATAGAATAAATTATATTCTATCATTATAACCCAATGATTGTGAATTGTGAAAAGGAAAAGATTTTACTGACATTTCACCATATTTTTTTGTGCAATTATACAAAAGTACCCGCTCCTCTCCAAGAGATTCACGGGTACTTTTTTATCACCGTAGTTTCACCTATATAATGATTAGTATTTTTCTAATACTAATACATCGTAACCATCTAACATTTTACGACCATCTAAGTAAGTAAGCTCTACTAAAAATGCAATTCCTGCTACAACTCCACCAAGTTCTTCAACTAGTTTAATTGTCGCTTCGATTGTTCCACCTGTAGCTAATAAGTCATCTGTAATTAATACACGTTGGCCTGGCTTAATTGCATCTTTATGGATTGTTAAAACATCCGTTCCATATTCTTTACCGTAGTCAACTGTAATTACTTCACGTGGTAATTTCCCTAATTTACGAACTGGTGCGAAACCTACTTCTAATGCATAAGAAACTGGGCAACCAATAATAAAACCACGCGCTTCTGGTCCTACTACAACATCAATGTCTCTTTTATTTGCATACTCAACGATTGCATCTGTTGCTGCTTTATATGCTTTTCCGTCGTTCATTAAAGGTGTAATGTCTTTAAACACAATACCTTCTTTCGGATAATCTGGTACAATTGCGATATGTTGCTTGAAATCCATATTTCTGAATCCTCCTCAGATATAAAAGGTTTGTAAATACAAATCCTTTACCCTAACTGTTCTACTTATTTATGATCACGAATCGTTTCAAACCATGTATATAGTTGCTGATATGTGCTATAAACCAATTCTTTCTCTAATTGTAAGTGGTTCATTTTCTCACGATATGTGTTCGATTCAATTAAATCACGCTTTTGTTTTTTGTCTGCCATAAAAATGACACCGTCTTTTATTGTAACAAATTCTAACTCAAAAAACACCTGTGTCATGAAATTTACTGTATCTTTTGACCAACCTTTATGACGACACAGTTGTTCCCCATATTGCCTTAAAGAAAATGGTGTTTTTTGGCTTAAGAAAGAATAGTACCATTTAAAATGTTCCCTCGTTGGGACCGTACTAAATAAATGATTATTCTCTTGATAAAATAGCGTGTAAATTCGAGCTGGGAATCCAGCCTTAAATACATCACCTAATTCATCTGTTCCTTTCGGCAAATCAAGTAGCACAATGTATTGATCATCAAAATGAGCTACCTCTGATGCATGCACGAGCTGTTCTTTATAGCCTTCTAAAGAAAATTTATTCAATACCTCTTCAGAAAAATACACCATTGTTATTTTTTCTTTCGGAAGTTCTGCTAAATTTGCTTCTACATTACGCATACTACGCCAGTCAAATAATTGCCATGCCTCTACAGCAATATCTTGCACCATTAATTGCGGCTTTTTAAAGTTATTCCATTCATTAATGGACACCTCTCCTACTACAGAAACCTTCGCAACTGGAGAGATTTCTTTCGCATAAGTACCAAATCCAAATCCAATCGTGTCCAGTGTTGCTTGCCCATCACGAAGAGCCATTTTTAAATGCGAACCATCAGATCCAATTGCACGGATACTTTCTAAGTCGGCATCTTTCACCGCAATACGCGGTTTCGGATTTCCTACGCCAAATGGCGCTAACTTTTGCATATCCTCAATCGCGGCAAGCGTTACATCCTCTACTTTACAAAATGCATCCACTGCTGTAATCGGAATAAAATCTTCTGCTGTTAAAATTACATCTGCTTGCTCATTTAACCTGCGTCTTAATTCATCCACATCATTCATATTAAGCGTCATTCCCGCTGCCATCGGATGACCTCCGAAATGCGGTAACAATTCACGGCAATCTGAAAGGTTTGCAAACAAATCAAATCCTGCAATACTACGAGCCGATCCCTTTGCTGTTTCTTTATGAGGATCAATGCTTAATACAATCGTYGGACGATAAAAACGTTCAACTAACTTAGAAGCGACAATTCCAATTACCCCTGGATTCCAACCTTCTTTTGCAAGGACTAATACTTTATTTTCTTCTGGCGGGAAATTATTTTCGACTTCAGCGATAGCTTCTTCAGTAATTTGCTTTACAATATCTTTTCGAAGTTTGTTCAGCTCATCAATTTCTTCAGCTAGCTCTTTCGCTTCCTCTGGATCTTCTGATAATAAAAGGTGTACAGCAGGTGTTGCATCTTCCAAACGACCAACTGCATTAATACGAGGTGCGAGTGCGAACCCGATGCTTTCTTCTGTAATTTCGCTTTGCGAAACGTTAGCAACTTTAAATAACGCCTTTAAACCGATATTCCGAGTCATTCGCATATGCTTCAGTCCACGCTGTACTAACAATCTATTTTCACCATGAAGCGATACTAAATCGGCTACCGTACCGATTACTGCAATTTCCAACAAATGCTCTGGCACACGGCCCAAAAGTGCATGTGCAACTTTAAATGCAACACCAACACCCGCTAAATAATGAAACGGATAAACACCGCCTTCTAATTTCGGGTGAATAATCGCAAGTGCCTCTGGTAATTCTGGTGGTGGCTCATGATGATCTGTAATAATAAGATCTATTCCAAGTTCCTTCGCTACCTTCGCTTCATGTACCGCTGCGATACCAGTATCAACAGTAATAATTAGTGAGAACCCTGCACTGTGCGCCCAACGAAACGCTTCTTCATTTGGCCCATAGCCTTCAGTAAAACGATTTGGAATATAAAACTCTACTTCTGCACCTAATTCTTTGAGAGCAAGATATAACACAGTCGTACTACTTACTCCGTCCGCATCGTAATCGCCAAATATTAATATTTGTTCTCCATTTTCAATAGCTTTTTTCACACGTTCTACAGTCCGATCCATTCCTTCAAGTAAAAATGGATCATGAAATTCTTGATCTGCTGTATTTAAAAAGTCTACAATCTTATCTTCTGTATTTAAGCCTCTGCCAAGAAATAATGAAGTCACAAGAGGTGATAGTTGCAATTTATTTGCTAATTCACTCACTAGTTCCTCATTATATTCTTTTTCTTTCCAACGCGTCTTCGGTTGTAACACGAAATCACCCCTTAACCTATCCATTATACAAGACAGATTAAGGGGTGACAATATAATGCAAACTACGATTCGATATCTATATAATTAAATATCTGTTATGTTTAATTTGGAGAATACGGATTAATATGTACAAAAACGTTTTGTACGTTATCTTGTTTCATAAGTTTTTCTTTTACATGTTTTCCGATGCGGTGACCTTCTTCTACAGTGATATATGGATCTACAGATACTTTAATATCGACAATAACATAGTGGCCATGTTCTCTTGCATATAAAGAGCCGATTTTTTTCACACCTTCCACTTGAAAAACTGCCTCCCTAAGCGGAACAACATCTTCTTCATGCAGAACATGATCGAGCGTTGCATGAATAGCTTCTGCTCCAATACTCCACGCCATCTTAGCAACGAGAATTGAAACAAATAATCCCGCAATTGGATCGGCATATACAAGCCAATCTATACCTAACTTACCGCCGATAATAGCTGCACAAATGCCGATTAAAGCTGCAATTGAAGAAAACACATCCGAACGATGTTCATATGCATTTGCAATAATTGCAGCACTATTTATCCTCTTCCCTAATCGATATTTATACTGAAACATCCCTTCTTTCACTACAATCGAAAGAATAACTGCAAAAATCGTAATTCCTTTTGGTGGTTCCAAATCTTGTGAAAAAGCTTTTATAGACGAAATCGCTATCTCTATTCCAACAATAAATAATAATACCGCAACAATAATCGCTGAAATCGATTCCGCTTTACCATGACCATACGGATGATCTTCATCAGGCGGTTGCTTTGCCGCTCGTAATCCAAAAAGTACAGCTAACGAGCCAATTACAT
>NZ_JBFTMA010000202.1:0-6266 GCF_056396725.1 Bacillus sp. 05T31 | reverse complement strand
GTTGCAGTAATAATAGCAGGTTTTAAGGCGAAGAAATAAATTGTTAAATATATGCAAATGCTTAGAATACAATATAATGAAAAATTTAACAAGTTTCTGTACAAATAAATTCTACCTCTTTCCTTTTCATTCTATAATTTAGTATCTATATTCCCATCTCTTATAGAAGCATCCTAATCCTATTTAATTATAATCATAGAAAAATAGAATTTCTAATAACAGTTAAAATGTATATATTCATGTATTTTTATGTGAAAATGACATTATAATTAATTTATTAGATAATAATAAATTTTTTTTAGAGAGGATGTATATGGAATTGCAGTATTCTTATATCGAGTATTTTGATGGTTGGGAGAAAATATTTCCTAGTGGTAACTTAATCGGTTTTCAAAAGAAAAGATATATAGAGCTAGATTCTATGGTTATAGATAATGATAAGGAAGCAAGGTATATAAGAGGTAGAAAATCGTTATATCAGGCGAAATGTCTTATATGCCAAGACATCATGTCGTTCAATAAAGGATCTAACATAGTTAATAAAAATCCATATTTTTTTCATTTAGATAAAGAACACTGTTTTTCATTTGAATCACTGGCGCATGCTAGAACTAAGAAATATTTATATGAATTATTTAGTAAGGCTGGTTACCTCGTAAAAGAAGAGAAAAGACATAAAGACATTTCACGTGCTGACGTAGCGGTACTGCAAACAATTGATGGAAAAGAAGAGCTCAAGTTGGCAATTGAAGTACAGGCGTCTAATATTCGGACTAGTAATATTGTGAAGAGAACAAATATTTATTTTGAAGAAAATGTAGCAACTGCATGGGTGTTAATACTAGATAGTTTCTTTCCACCAAAGGAAACAGAAGTAAATKGAGAAAAAGTCTACACGGATAGTTATAGTGGTACAAGAATTAGTAGTTTTAATCAAGAAACAAATGCTTATGAGTATACATATATTTCTCCATTAAAAGAAGAATATTTCTTTGTAACAGGGGCAAATAATAAAGTATTTAACTATTTGATGGATGTATACCATGTTATTGTAACTGTTGATCATAATGGACATGTATTTTTAATTCGAAGAACTCCTGAAAGTTCCAAGTTAAGGGTAGATGCATTGTTAGAGAACCGAGAACACTCAACACAAGATGATATACTTCTGGTCAACCGAATAGCAGAGCCCGACATTGTACCAGTATTATTAGAAACCGAATTATTGCATGCACCATATAGAGAGAATGACATGAGACTGAACAAAAATACTCAATTAAATGAAGAATTTAAAGGCCAAATTCATAGAAGTGATTCTCATCCTACGAATTTAGTAGATGCTTTTATTGAGTTTGATAAAGCCCAACAGATCAAGGAAGCATTAAATAGTATAGAATTAGCTAGAAAAACAAGAGAAGAAATAAAAACAGCCTATACAAACAAATTACTAGAGATAGAAAAACAAAAAGCAGAGGAGCGCAGAAGGCAAGAGGAAATATTGGCTGAACAGATGGCAAAGGATTATTTGAGTGACTTATACAATCAATACAAAAAGGAATTTAGTATGTTAGTAGAACGCTTGGAAACAGAAAAGGTTCAATTTCAATTATCTTCAATTGGTAATTGGTATTCTTGGCTGAATTATTTAAAAGAAGAGCGCCCTAAGTGGTACATAGTTGTAACAACTTTATTTAAAGGATTTTCAACAACTTTCTTAAGGGACAAGACTGATTTTGAAATGTATTTTAATAAGGAACAAAATGGATATAAAAACTGGATTGAGAGTAGAAGTTTAATTGAATTTGTAGAAGAATTACAGCAACATTATGAACAGGTAACAAATAATACTACACAAAAAATGTTTTATAAAGAGCTTTTGGATAAGTATGGACAGAAGTTAGATAAAGTGCAAAAAAAAGAAAAAATACAAAGGGAGCAAGAAGAGCTACGTATCCGTCAAGAAAAAATAAAGAAAGAGGAAGAAGAACGAAAGCACATTCGATTACAGAAAGAGCAATTATATAGAAAACAAGAGCTTTTAAACAAAGACTATTATGAGATACCACATTTAACAGAAGATGAAATCGATGATTTTAGAAATCGGTTTTGGGAGGAATACATATGTATTCCCAAAAAAGAACGTACTGCCTACGAAAAAAAATACTTTCCTACATTCACTGCTGGATTACCAAAATGGTTTATGTCAAGAAAGCTTAGGCATGAAGAAAAAGAAATTGAAGCTGTAAATAAGCAAAAAGGCAAGAAAAGGGAGCATAAAGAAAACTTTAAAGATAACGAAGATGGTTTTATTCAACTTAAGTTATTATAAAATGAATTCTTGTATTCGAACGAGAACTTATATTTAATTAATCTTTATTTTTATATATTATAATTTAACATTTTTATTAGGAGGATACATATGAGATTAAATAAAGGCGAAAGATCATTGCCTGTATTATTAGCGTATGAAAGAGATGAAAGTGGGAATCTTGCAGTTTGGTGCCCATATTGTGCGACATGGCATCTTCATGGACAAGGAGACGGGCATCGTAGTGCTCATTGCCAGAATATGAGGAGTCCATTTATAGAAACAGGATACATTATAAAAAAGGGATCGAAAAAAGATTATGCTTTCGATAGAACGTATTATGATAGTTATGACAACTTAGATTTGAAATATCGTTACTAGATGGTTTTGCTGTAATTTAAGAATCAATTTATTAGTAATGCTAATAAGTTAGTCTTTTATAATCAGATAAAATATTAGAAGGAAGTGGAAGTTTAATGGGATATAGTACTCTATCTCTTGATTTTAAAAATAAAGTAGTTGTCGATAAAACGAAGTGGAAAGAAATATGGGACGATTGTATGGAGCCAGATTGTTTTGCTGAGTATGTGTATATAGTCATTGAAAATGCGGCTCGTCGTTATAAATTTAAACATGACTTTGAACCAGAGATATACATGTTTAATTTAAATAGCCCTTATAAGGTGAATCTGAGATTGGGTAATAAAAAATACATATTGAAAATGAATCCCTTTGATGAAAGTCAACTTGTTAATGCGGAATAAGGTTATTATAAGTAACATCTTTTAATCAAACTATATTTCAAATCAATATTAATAGTTTTATTGTTATGGAGGAATTATAGTGCAACCTAAAAAAGAGCATATCTATCATTTTACGAACTTTTTAGATTTTGAATACATCTGTCTTGAGAAGAAGGGGCTTGGTTTTCCAGAACTAGAAGAAGTGATGTTTAGTTATGTTCTCTCTATGCCACAAGGAACCCTAGAGTTTAAAGAATGTTGGATATCCCGTGATGTTGATTTGAAATAGAGTCGTACCGTTTATAAAAAAGTTTGATCAAAAATCCTGCTTGAAATGCAGGATTTTTCTTGTTCAATAAACGGGTCATTATATGGAATAAGCAGAATGATCAACCAGAAATAAATGGGCTGAATTTATAATAAGATTAGGTAAGATAGCAGAAATTAAATGTCTTTTTTAAAATATAAAATTGGAGAACTTTTTAAAATCCTTTTTTAGAAATGGACTTATTTTGGTTTGAAAGGAAGACGTAAATTTCGATCAAACCAAGTCATCATTCAAAATGGATTCCTATTAAAACACTTATAGTAATTTGAATCTCCAATAATAAATTAGAGCAAAATTATGAAAGACTATAAACCTCGGTTGCTACTTTTAAAAAGGATTGAACTGCCGGGGGTGTGTCCTGTTTTGACATACAAGCTAATGCTATTTTCCTTAAACTTGCTAATTGTAACCTTTTTGTGTAAATATTTGGCTGAGTTTTAAGGAATAGCTCTGAACCAACTGTAACCCCAAGACCTTCATTAACCATGTTTGCAATCGTATTACAATCCTGCACTTCAAAGCGTACATTAGGCTGTACCTTCGCTTTCTTAAAAATTGCCTCTATATATAATTGATACATTCCTTTTGGCATAATCAACGGTTCGTTTTTCAAATCCTCAATTTGAATAAAGTCTTTCCCTAAGAATCTTCCGTTATCCGGGAATGCTACAGCTATTGTATCTTCAATAAGTGGAACGGTATCAAATTCACAATCTAAATCATGTTCAATTATAAATCCGACATCAATTACCCCCGTTTTAAGCCATTCAATAATTTCTTCATAGGATCCTTCAAATAATTTCAATTCAATTTTGGGATATTTCCTATGAAACTTTGAAATAATTTTCGGTAATAGACATGCTGATGCACTTGCAAAACTTCCAATGCGAATCGTTCCTATTTCTAAATTCGCTTGTAAGGCTATTTTCTGATTAATATGTTCCATTCTGTTTAAAATTTCACGGACCTGAATTAAAATTTTAGTTCCAATTTCAGTAAGAGCTAAATCTTTTCCTTTTTCTCTGATTAAAAGATTAACTGCCCATTCACTTTCAAGACTAGCGATGGCATGGCTGACAGCCGACTGTGTTATGTGCAGTGCTTTGGCTGCTTTCGTAAAACTGCTAAGCTCGACAACTTTAGAAAAAACTTCGAAACGCGCAATTGTCATGAGTTTTTACTCATCTCCAATATTAAAAATATCAATTTTACTCATGATAACATGTGTTTTAAACTAGGGAAAGAAAAAGAAATTAGTGGGAGATGAATTTATGAATAAATTAATGATATATCTTTTAGCGTTAGGGGCATTCTTAACTGGAACCGCAGAATTTGTTGTTTCTGGTATTCTAGAAATTATTGCTAAAGATTTAGATGTTTCAATATCAGCGGCAGGACAATTAATTTCAATATATTCCATTTTCTATGCATTAGGAGCGTTCTTTTTAGTGTTATTAACAGCTAAATGGGATAGAAAAAAGGTTCTTTCAATTTCTTTGTTCATCTTTTTCATTGGAAATCTAATTGCATTTTTAAGTTCCAACTTTATTCTGGCGATGCTATCACGGATTATATTGGCGATGAGTGGCGGATTGTTCACAGTTGTCGCAACAAACTATGCTACTCACCTAGCATCTCCTGACAAAAAAGGTAAAGCGATGGCCACAGTTACTACAGGTTTTACTATATCACTAGCATTTGGGGTACCTATTGGGACTCTAACTGCTGCGTATATAGACTGGCATTATATTTATCTCATTATTGGAGGATTAACGCTTATAAATTTGCTCTTGTTAAACAGATTAGTTCCCAAATTAGAAGCAGAAAACTCAATTCCACTGAAAAAACAATTATTGGTAATAAAAGACAAGAAGGTTATAGCAGGACTTTTAACAACTGTATTTTGGATATTGGGATATACCTTGGTCTTTGCATATATTTCGCCAATCTTGAGTCAGGGGGCAAATTTTACAATTGAGTTGATTAGTATATCATTATTTTCATTGGGTATTTTTGCTTTTATAGGTACTCAAGTTGGTGGAGTAATGGCAGACAATTGGGGATCGGTTAAAGTCATTACCTGTAGTTTAATCGTTAATGCCATATCTTTATTTTTAATGAGGCCATTTTTAAACTCAACAATTGCTATTTTGCTTATCATTATAATTTGGGCGTTAGCTACTTGGACAACAACACCTGCAATGCATGTTTATATGATTTCATTGAAACCACAGACCTCAGAAATTTTGTTGAGCTTCAATATAACGGTGATGAATATTGGTATGTCCATAGCAGCTGGTATAGGAGGAATGGTAATTAAATACACATCAACTTTAAATCTAAGCTGGATTGGTGGAGTGATGGTTATAATAGCATTGGCATTATCTTATTATTCGTTTGCAATAGATAAAAAACAAAATAAAGAGAAAGAACAAATTTGTATCAATAGTTGACTTTTAAAAACGGGGAGAAGTAACGTGGAAAAGTTCTAATTCTTACAATAGATATGTTCTCCCGTGGATTTGATGCTTATGTAGCGGGTTTTCTTCTCGAAGTTAGTACATCTTATCGGTTGGTAATTGCTGCATCTTTAAGAACAAAATTAAAGGTTCTGGTGCAAAGATTGTATTTATTTGAAAGAGGTATATAGATTCCTAATGGAATCTATTCTTATACAGCCATTCCGAATAGTTTATGAATAAACTTCACTTCATTTTGGACAGACTTGTCCCTTAAAATAAGTTGGCCTTTTTTAATGATATGCATCGCTTCTATTCCTGAAAGAATAGATTTAGCTGTACGAAAAGATTTCAATCCTAGCATTGAACGAACTCTCTTTTTAATAAAACGATGATCTTGCTCTACAATGTTATTAAGGTATTTTACC
>NZ_JBFTMA010000201.1:0-6275 GCF_056396725.1 Bacillus sp. 05T31 | reverse complement strand
CTCCTACATGGCCAAGAATACCACCAACAAGACCMACTTTATCTAATGTCTCTTTCGCATGYTGTATTGCGCCAGCTAATTCTGAAATTGGCACACATACATCTGTACTCATCAGCTTTTTACCTGGGTAACTATGCACATAAGAGTAAGCTAAGTTATGTCTTGCATCCCATAATTTATTTCTCGCCGCAGTTTCAGTTTCAAAAGCAACTTCTTTACATTTATGATCAAAAACAATTTCCTTCGTAAACTCGATATCTTGTGTTAATCCCGCTTCATTTCCGTGAAACTCTAAAAACAGTGTTGGTTCTTCTCTGTAATTCGTTTCGTTATAATGATTTACTTGTTTCATAGATAGTTCATCAACAAGTTCTATTCTCGCAATTGGAATACCAGCTTGCAGTATATTAATAACAGCTTCTACCGCATCATTTATAGTTGGAAACGATGCTCTCGCAGCCATAACATGTTCTGGTATGCCGTATACTTTTAATGTTAGCTCTGTAAAGCATCCAAGCGTGCCCTCTGATCCTACGAAAATTCCATTTAAATGATAGCCTGATGATGACTTCGCCGCTAAATTGCCAGTATGTATCACTTGTCCATCAGCAAGTACCACCTCTAAATCACGAACTTGATCACGCATAACTCCATATCTCACCGCTGTCGTTCCGCTTGCATTCGTAGCAGCCATGCCTCCTAACGTTGCATCTGCACCTGGATCTACACTAAAAAACAGACCGTACTTTTTCAATTCTTTATTGAGCTGAGAGCGTGTCACCCCCGGTTGTACYTTCACWAGAAAATCTTTCTCTCTTATTTCAAGTATTTTGTTCATTAAWGAAAAATCAACTGTAATCCCCTTTTCATAAGGAATTATATGACCTTCTAAACTAGAACCTACTCCAAATGGAATGACAGGTTTTTTATGCTCACTCGCTACCTTCATTATTGCTCTAACCTCTTCCGTCATTTTTGGAAAAACAACTACATCAGGTAAACTACTAGTATGGTAAGATTCATCTTTACTATGTAACTCTCTTACTGTCTTATTAACCACTACTTGATCTTCAGGAAGTACATCCTTTAATTCATTTACTAAACGCTCAATTGTTATTTCCATTACATACTCTCCTTTTATATTATTTACTCTACATTAATTATACCATTTTTATACAAAATAATCAGAATAGTAAGTTTACCTTTTTTACACATAAAAAAAGAACTTGCAGCACACACTACAAGTTCTTCTTAACTACATTTTAGATGATTTCTTTATTAACAGCATAAACCAAATTAATGTGAATGCCATCAGCGAATGAGAGAACCCTACAATATAAGTTAACCCTTTAAAGTCCGCTCCATTTAGTTGAAGAAGTCCTCTCGCTGCCAGCGATCCTAACATTAAAGTTAATGCGATATTATGTAAAATAAACCAGTTATTAAATCCTTTCACTTCATGAAACGCGAATACTTTCGCTAATCCCAAAGCAATTAAAAAGAAGAAAAAGCCAAGTACTAGCGTGTGTGTATGCAAAAGATTTAATAAAGTAGAGCCTAAAATCCCTTTAAATTTCCCATACTCTCTAGCGAATATTCCTGATAATAAACCTATAATTAAATACGTAAACGATGCGTTATATAATTTCTTCATTATGTACCTCCTTAAGTAGAATGTGTCATGTGTCATATTTAGTAATAATGATAGTTATATAGTAAAAACTCCTAGTTTCCTAGGAGTCATTGTATAAGCATCTCACTCTTTACAATCATTCTTAATTATAGAATATCCTTTTATACAAAACAATCGAACTTTATGTGAACAAGCAGGGCTCTATTAAAATATGTTGCRCTTTTKTRTTWCRCAATCCATACTAATTGTTATAACTTATAAAGGGGGTGCGATAGATTGATAGTTCGTGAAACTGAACGCCTCAATCTTCGTTGGTTGGATATAAAAGATGCTCCGTTCATTCTCGAGTTAGTAAACGATCCTGCATGGATTCAGTTTATTGGTGATAAAGGGGTTAAAAACTTAGAAGATGCAAAAAATTACATCTTAAACGGACCCGTTGATATGTATAATAAAATGGGCTTTGGTCTTTACTTAGTGGAACGAAAAGAAGATCTTACTCCACTTGGTATGTGTGGACTTATTAAAAGAGACTCATTAGAAGACGTTGATATCGGCTTTGCGTTTTCAGAAAAATTCCGTTCAAAAGGATACGGCTACGAATCTGCTTCTGCGGTAATAGAGTATGGGAAAAACGAGCTAGGTCTCAAACGAATTGTAGCAATTACTTCTACAGACAATACTGCTTCAGGAAAGCTTTTAGAAAAAGTAGGATTACGATTCGAAAAAATAATTTCAGACTCAGGAGAAAATCTAAAATTATTCGGGTATAACGCATAATAAAGTGAAACTTTAATCAGTGGGGGGTTGTTCATCCCCTATTGATTATTAGTTGAACCAATCGGGCGTTTACGGGCAGTTGATCTCCCACCTAACTTCTTTGCTCCACCTGAATTTTGAGGTGGGAGTTTTACTGCCCACAAATAGCGGGATAAAAAAGGTCGCCATTCACGGCGACCTTTTTACTATTTTACTTCTACCGTATAATTCCCTGTTCCACCACCATACTGGTATACATGTAAATAGTACTTCCCTGGATACGTATAGTAACTACCTACTAATTTATTTCCTTGTTGCTGTGCATACGTAACATAATTATTTAAATCTGCTTCTGAATAAAGAACCCAGTTTATTCCGATATTATTTTCATTCGTTACATTAATTTGAAGGTTTTTCGCAGTTTCTACATTTATTTCAAAGTAATCACTTGTATCACCGTTTCCTAAACTAGCCCGTAGCAATTGATTTAACTGCAGTTTATTCGCTGTTTTAAATGAATTATTTGGCTCTTTTTCTACACTGTTATCTTCTTTCTTTTGAACTGTTACGCTCGTTGTAGCACTAGTAGCTGCTCCTTTATCGTCTGTTACTGTTAATTTTGCTGTATAAGTTCCTTCTTTTGTATATACGTGAGTTGGATTTTGTTCATTACTTACCGTACCATCACCGAACTCCCAKTTATAAGAAGCAATTTTCCCATCTTCATCTTTTGATCCATCGCTTTTAAATGAGATTGCTTCATTCRCATTTCCGCTATACGGACCATTTATAACCGCAACTGGCGCTTTATTCACTGCACCTTCTTCTGTATTAATACCGTGGAACACAACATCATATTCAAATTGCCCTGATGCATTCACACGATAATTCACAAAGTAAGCTGTTACAGTTTTATATCCTGTCCATTCTTTTGCACTTAAACGTTTTAACGTATCATTAACGTTTTGCGTAATTGTTTTCCAGTCTTCATATTCTCCTTTTGCAGCAGTACCTGTATACGTTCCTTGCAGTGTAAATGTATTAAAGAACTGTGATTTATTTTTCTTTACCGATACATTATTTAATTTTGCTTCCGCTGTAATTTCTGCCGCAATATCCGAAACTGGTTTCGGTGCATGAGTTGCTAAATAATCATCTGATACTAATGGGACATTATATTTCTCACGATTATCAACAAGCGTTTGCATATAGTCTTGATACTCTTTGTTTAAATTGGCATCTTTACTTAAAGCAGAGCGATATGCATCATATGCTGTCACATCATTTTTCCTAATAAGATCATGAACTTTATCAAACATATCGTATCTCTTATTGTACATATACGATTGTAAAGCAAAGGAATAATTGTAGAAATCCCACGTTCCATACTTTGCATATAACGTTCGCTCTGCCGTATAACGTTCTGCTGGATTCGAAGATAGTCCCCCTATAATACTCTTTCTTGGAACGACGTTGTCCGTTCTCGTTGCACCTGCAAAAAACTCAGCATTCCCTTCTTCAAACCAAGATAATCTCTCATTCTCATACATCTTACCTTGTCCCCAAAGTCCTGGCACTTCATATCTACCTTGTAAATAATGCGTGAACTCATGTCGGAATAACTCTTCTAAACTATATATACTTTCTTCTGGTGTACGTTCATAAGTAAAGAACGTTCCTGTTCCTTCTATATACATACCACCATTATTTGTTTCATATCCGTATAATTGACGATTAAATTGATACTCAGCTGGGCTATTATAAATAACCATCGTTAATACATCATCTGGATTTCCCTTTTCTAACGGTTGGTCACTTTCAACCGTACGATGGAATTGTGCCTTCACTTCTTTTGCTGCCCAATATAAACGTTTAACTTTCTCCTCAGTCACTTTATCTCCGGCTTTTAAAACAATTGCACCATCATCAAACGTATACGTTTTCGGCAAATACTTTTTCTTCCCATCTTCTCGTATTTGATCTAAATTAACAACGTTACCATTTGCATCTTTCCCGCCATAATTTGTCGTAATTTGCTCAGCTGCTACGAAATATTGCTCACCTAAATATGGGTAAATTTTCATCGCATCCGTTACAACTTGCAATCCTTTCGTCCCTGTACTATGGAACATACCGAGTCTACCTGTATAATAGATCCCATTATTAATAAGCCATCCGTTTTTCGCTGTAACTGTTCCCATTAACGCAAATCTACTTAACTCATTAATATAGCTATCAATTTTTTGATACCACATTGTATCTTTCGGTGCTTTATTCGTATCGTACAAATACGACTGAATATCATAATCGACACCTTGCATAATATCGTACACTGCATTACCTGCTGAAAGATTATCTACCAATGTAGAAAAATTGTCATTATATTGTTTAAAGATCTTCGCAACCGATGCTATCGTTTCCACATCACTCGAAGCATTTCCTATTAATTTTCCATATGATGATACAACTCTATTTTGCTCCAATGTACCGAGGCTGAAATTTGGATTGTTCGCAATCGTTTTTAATGCAGGTAAGCATTTATCATGATAGCTCCGCTCATTAAGTTTACTTAATTCTGCATTATAAAAACCTAAATAAAATCCAGAGCGTAATACCTCTACTAAAGTCTCAATCCCTTTTGAATCATCTTTCGTATAAGCTTGTCCTTGCTGCTTCCATTTATCAATAATCGCCTGCATCCTACTATCATTTTGATAGAATGCAAGGCTGTCCTTATTAAACTGAAATAGCCCCGTAATTTGCTCCCAATCGATTGTTACAAGTAAATCTACTAACTGCTGATTGCTTAATTGATTTAATTCAGCAATTGTATATGTTTTGGCTACAGCTAATTGCTTACTTTCCTTTTTTACTTCAGGTGGTCTTTGCGATAAATCAGCAAATTGTAGCCTTTTCTCAAAAGACTTGCTTTCTAATACTTTCGATGAATGAGCTAACTCTTGCACTGGCAGTTGTACACCAACCGGCTCCATTTTTAGCACATTTCGATAAGAAACTTGCTCTCCCTTAGTATCTTCCGCCAATATGCTTCCTTGAAAACTCCCTAACATTAAACTAGCAAAACTTACCCCTACTAAAACTTTTTTTGAATAGCCTTTCATGCTCTCCCCTACCTTACATTTTTTAGTGTCCCGCTCCATTATTTTATTATTCTGACTATTTATTCTGTATTGAGAAAAAAGAAGGGAACGTTCACACATGTATCCATTCAAAGTGAAATTAACACTTGACTTCACATGTGATTCATGTCAAAAAAGGATAGATAATAGCGAAATTCCTGCTACATCTATCCCCTATTTCAACACTATGATTTTAACTTTATAAACGTAATTTCCGGCAATGTTTGCATATGCTGAATAAATGCATTCTTTTCTTCTGACGATATATTTTTTAGTTGCATTCCTACTTTATAGATTTTTCCCGCTTCTTGCTGTAAAACATCAACTTCATATGAAAGTATCGGAATGCCTTTCACTTGTAGCGTCTCTACTATTTGTTGTAACGCTTCGTGTTTATTCATACAAATTTGCAATGTTATATTTTGCGGAAATAAAAATTGCACCTTAAAAATACGACTTACAATCTCTAAGCCAATTAAAACGAGAATCATCGCTCCAATCCCTACTACATACATACCTGCTCCAATTGCTAATCCAATTCCTGCTGTAGCCCATAAACCTGCCGCTGTCGTTAACCCTTTCACTGCCTGCTTTTGAATAATGATTGTCCCTGCACCTAAAAACCCCACTCCACTAACAACTTGCGCTGCAATCCGGCTCGGATCAAGAGCCATATGTTCTTTAAATACAATATCTGAAAAGGCATATTTCGAAACAACCATTATTAAAGCACTTCCTACCGC
>NZ_JBFTMA010000200.1:0-6278 GCF_056396725.1 Bacillus sp. 05T31 | reverse complement strand
GTTATTGAACAGRCGATTAATCAAATGAACATAATACAAAATGCAGTACAAGATTTATCTTCTATTATTTATTCTTTGGAAACAAGATCAAAAGAAATTAGTGATATTGTAACAGTAATTACAGGTATTYCAAATCAAACTAATTCGCTAGCTTTAAATGCTTCTATTGAAGCTTCACGTGCTGAGGAAACCGGAAGGGGATTTGCCGTTGTTGCTGATGAAGTGCGTAAATTAGCAGAGCAGACGGAAGCATCAGCAAAAGATATAGCAAAATTAATCGGGGAAACACAAGCTGAAACGGAAGAAGCTGTTGTTTCAATGCAAAAAGCTTCAAAAGAAGTAGAATCTGGAATTAAACTTGTTGAAAGTAGTGGTGCTTTCTTTGAAAAAATTTCAAAATCAGCACAATCTGTTACAAATCAAGTTAGAGCTGTTTCTAGCAATTCAAGTGATATTTTGCAAAATAGCCAAAATATTGTTCGTGTTGTAAATGAACTATCACATATCGCAAATACGTATGCGAATAGTAGTAGTAATATTGAAGAGAGTATGAAAGAACAGGAAATGTCTGTACAAGATATTGCTGAATTAGCTAGTTCTTTAAGTTGGCTTTCACAGGAGTTACAAGAGTTAATTGGGGAATTTAAAAGTTAAATGAAATGATTATACATGCTTTTGTTTGTTCAATAAAATAAATCATGCTACAATGAAAACGAATTAAGAACCGGGGAGCCAATTGGCTGAGAGGATGTAAGTATACATCGACCCTCAACCTGATCTGGATAATGCCAGCGTAGGGAGTTACTTTAAAGTGATGTAGCATAAGTTATTATAGAATAACTTGTATACAAGGCTTTCCTACATGGTAGGAAAGCCTTTTCTTTTTTTGAAACCATATTTTGTAAGGGGGATTTTATTATGTCACAACAAGTTACAATTTCATTTTCAGTAGTACCACAAGCGAAGAACAAAGATGTGTATTCCGTTGTTGATAAAGCAATTGAAATTGTACAACAGTCGGGAGTTCGTTATGAAGTAGGGGCAATGGAAACAACGTTGGAGGGAGAATTAGATGTACTTCTTGACGTCATTAAACGCGCGCAACAAGCTTGCGTCGATGCTGGAGCAGAAGAAGTAATTACTTCTATTAAAATTCACTATCGTCCAAGTACAGGCGTAACGATTGACGAAAAAGTTTGGAAGTACCGTGATGAATATGCAAAACCAGAAGCGATCTAAAATAATCACAACAATTTGGCTTATCCTTCTCATTGCTATATGGGAAGGATCTGTTTCATTATTTAAAATTGAGCCGTGGATTTTACCGAAGCCGTCTGCAATTGTGCAAGAGTTAATTGGAATGAAAGATTTACTATTACCGAATACAGTGCAAACGTTACAGGAAGTAATAATTGGGTTGTTTTTTGCAATTTTACTTGGGACGAGTATTGCTATCATTATGGATGTCATCCCTTTATTTCGGATTTTAATGAATCCATTGCTCGTTATTTCGCAAACAATTCCAATCGTTGTGCTCGCACCATTATTTATTATTTGGTTTGGATACGGAATGTTGCCAAAAGTAATGGTTGTTATTCTTGTTTGTTTCTTCCCAATTGCGCTTAGCATTTTAGAAGGTTTCCAAACGGTAGATAAAAATATGCTGAAACTGTTACAAACAATGAAGGCAACGAAATGGCAAGTTTACCAGAAAGTAAAGTTTCCAGCAGTACTCCCATACTTTTTCTCAGGTTTAAAAATTGCTGTTACATATAGTGTGATGGGGGCGATTATTGGGGAATGGCTTGGTGCCAGTGAAGGATTAGGAGTTATGCTTACAAGAGCAACAAAATCCTTTTTAACGGCTCGAGTATTTGGTGTTGCAGCGATTATCGTCATGGTGACATTATGTCTGTACTTTATTGTTGAATTTATGGCAAGAATAACAGCACCATGGATATACAGAAAGGGCGGCAGAAAATGAAAAAAGGTTTAAAAATTATGTTAGCTGCATTATTAGCAGTAACTGTTGCCGGATGTAATCCGGCGAAGAAAGAAGAAAGTTCAAGTAAAGATAAAAAAGTAAAAGTCGTTTTAGATTGGTTTCCAAATACGAATCATACTGGCTTATATGTAGCGCAAACGAAAGATTATTACAAAAAGCAAGGGCTTGATGTAGAAATTATCCAGCCTGGTGATAATGTAACGGCAGAGCAGATGATTGCTTCTGGGAAAGCAGACTTTGCGATAAGCGCACAAGAAAATGTAACATTAGCTCGTGTTGAAGGAATCCCAGTTGTTTCTGTTGGTGCAATTATTCAGCATAATACCTCTGCTTTTGCATCTCTAAAAAAAGATAATATGACGTCACCGAAAGATTTTGAAGGTAAACGTTATGGCGGCTGGGGGGGACCAGCAGAAGAAGCGACGTTAAAGACGATTATGGAGAAACATCAAGCTGATTTTAATAAAGTTGAAAAAATTATTCTTGGACAAACAGATTTCTTTAAATCAATCGGTCGTGATGCAGACTTTGAATGGATTTATTATGGATGGGATGGAATTGAAGCGAAGCGTCAAGGAAAAGAGTTAAATACAATTATGGTAAAAGACTTAGATCCAGCGCTTGATTTCTATAGTCCTGTTATTATTACAAGTGAAAAACATACGAAGCAAGATAAAGATTTTGTGAAAAAATTTATGACGGCAACGACAGAAGGTTATGATTTTGCAATTAAAGAACCGAAAGAAGCTGCGGATATTTTAATTAAAGCTGTTCCAGATGTGAATAAAGAATTAGTACAAGAAAGCCAAAAGTGGTTAAGTACAAAGTATCAAGATGATGCAAAAGCGTGGGGAGTACAGAAGGAAGAGATTTGGACAAATTACATGAATTTCTTATATGACAACAAAGTCATTAAAAAGAAAATCGATGTAAAAGATGCCTTTACAAATGAATTCCTTCCAAGTGAAAAATGAGTGGATTACAAATAAAAGATATTGTAAAAGCTTTCGATGGAAAGAATGTATTAGCAAATATTAGTGCGTCTATACAAGAGGGAGAGTTTGTCTCTTTTGTAGGTCCGAGTGGTTGTGGAAAAAGTACATTATTAAATATGATTGCAAGTGTTGAAGAGCCAACGAGCGGAGAAGTGTTTTATAACGAGGAGTATGTAAAAAAACAAGATGTTGTTAGTTATATGCCGCAACAAGATTTATTACTACCGTGGCGATCGGCTTTGCAAAATATCGTTCTTCCATTGGAAATCGAAGGGAAGCCTAAAAAACAAAGGCTGACAGAAGGAATGGAAGCATTAAAGCAATTTGAGCTAGATGAATACGCAGATCATTATCCAGATGAGTTATCAGGTGGAATGCGTCAAAGAATTAGTTTCCTTCGTACGTATTTATGTGAAAAGCCAATTATGCTGCTGGATGAGCCTTTTGGAAAATTAGATGCATTTACAAAAATGGAAGTACACAGTTGGCTTTTAAATTCTTGGCATCAAGAAAAGCAAACAATTGTTATGGTTACACATGACTTAGATGAGGCAATTTTACTTTCTGATCGCGTATTTATTTTATCTCAAAGACCAGCATCAATAGTTGGCGAGGTCCAAGTGGAATTACCTAGGCCGCRAACGATGGATATGTTAACATCTCTTGAGTTAAAGAAGGATAAGGAAGAAATTTTAAGAGTATTGGCTCCTTACATGAAAAAATAGAAAAAAGTCTTTTAACAGTTTTTTGTATAATTGCTGTTAAGAGGCTTTTTTCTATTGAAGGAGAAAGATGAAATCTATAGGGGAAATAGTGGGTTCATTAACATCGGATAAATTGGAAGAAGGAACAAAAGAAAAAGTAGAGAATAGAATATAACAGAGTGGTTTATACTCTTAATATAACAAATGTTAAAGGAGTGAAAGGATAAAATGACTTTATCAACTGTTCTTCAAATGGTTTTAGCTTGATACGGGAGAAGTCTGCCCATTTTTAAMRAWKAAGCTAAATTGAAGACAGCAGGTAAAGAACCTTAATCCTTTCTTACGATAATATGTAATGGGTAAGGTGTATTCACCTTACCCATTTTTATATGTATAACTAAATAAGGCTTTATACTGTTGTTCTCTCTATTTAGCTTATGGATCATAAGAAAAGGAGAGAAAAAAGATGAGTATATTAACAGTAGAAAATGTAAGTCATTCATATGGTGAGAAAACCATTTTATATAATGCGTGCTTTCGATTATTAAAGGGCGAACATGTTGGGCTAGTAGGGAAAAATGGAATTGGAAAATCCACATTATTACGCTTGTTAACAGGAGAACTTATACATGATGATGGAAACATTGAATGGTTTCCACATGTGAAGATTGGCTTTTTGCAACAGCATATAGATTTACAAGAAGGCATAACAATTGAAGAATACTTGCAAAGTGCGTTTTCTAACCTGTATGAGTTGGAACGTGACATGTTAAAACTTACAGAAGAGATGGCTGGAGCAGGAGAAGTAGCGAAATTGTTAGTAAGGTATGGAGAGTTACAAACTATATTGGAGAATTCTAATTTTTATCAAATTCATACAGAAATTGAGGAAGTAGCAACAGGCTTAGGCTTGTTTGAAATAGGATTGGAAAAGGATGTTTCAAAGTTAAGTGGTGGTCAGCGGACAAAGTTGTTACTTGGGAAACTCCTTTTAGAAAAAGCGGATGTTTTATTATTAGATGAGCCAACTAACTATTTAGATACAGCACATATAGAATGGTTGCAATCATATTTACAAATGTATGAAAAAGCTTATATTATCATTTCGCATGATGAAATATTTTTGAACAATATTACGAATGTTATTTATCATCTAGAAGAACGAAAGGTTAAGCGCTATGCGGGAGATTATGAAACCTTTTTGCAAAGTTATCAATTACAAAGGAAACAATTACAAGTGGCGTATGCGAAACAACAAAAAGAAATTGCACATTTAGAGGGTTTTATTCAAAAAAATAAAATTCGTAAAGCGAAACAAGCGAAAAGTCGTGAAAAARTATTAGAGAAAATGAAAAAGGTTGAAAAGGTTAACGATGTACCTCGCGCCCGTTTTGATTTTAATGTTTATACTGAGCCAGTGAGTCGTATATTACAGGTAGAGAAACTGAAAATTGGTTATGGTGAACCGTTATTTCCAGAATTGGATTTTCAAGTGAAAAAAGGGGAAAAGATTGCGATTATTGGTCATAATGGGATTGGAAAAACAACAATGTTAAAAACATTACTAGGACAAATAAAACCGTTAGGCGGCTCAGTYTCTGTTGGGGAACGAGTAAAACCCGCTTATTTTGCRCAAGAGGAATTTTCCTCAGAAATAACTGCACTAGAAAGAGTATGGGCAGGGAGACCAGATATGACAAGAAAAGAAATCCGACAAGCATTAGCAAAGTGCGGATTGAAAGAAGAACATGTATTAAAACCTATCCAGTTATTAAGTGGAGGAGAACAAACAAAAGTACGATTATGCGAACTTATCGTAACTAAAAGCAATGTTTTAATTTTAGATGAACCAACTAACCATTTGGATACAGAGACTAAGACGGATTTACAGGAAGCGTTAAAACAATATAAAGGTACAGTTTTAATTGTTTCACATGAGCCCTCTTTCTATGAAGCATGGATAACGAAAATATGGAATATCGAAAAATGGAACGTTTAACAATAATCACAAAGAAAAGGCATTAGCTTTTATGAGCTAATGCCTTTTCTTTGTGAKTAACATGATTTTCRAGAACTCTYAMRTGAGAATTKTAWGAAAAAGAACTCTTATGGTGCGCTTATAAGCGCACCATAAGAGTTCTTTTTCTTTGGTTATATTTATAATAATACTAGATGCCTTTCCCTAATAGGCTACTATCTTTTTTTATATATATAGATAGTTTGAAATGGAATGGAAATGATTCCTATATGTAAAGGATAATGTGATTAGTATGGGAAGACAATAGAACTTAAAGGAAATTCATGTAAAATTCAGATGAACTTCACGCGAACTTCATATTAGAAACTAAATATAATTATAATAGGTTATTATAATATAAATTGTGATTTTTCATAAAATTAAAAGTTTGAATTTAGGATAGAGCACTCAAACCTAAATTCAAACTTTAGTGAAATAATTAATGGAGGTTACGTTTAGTTTTCGTTAATGGATGCATTTACAAGTTCGGCGGGATTGCCTGTTCCTGCCCCTCCGATTGTAACTGATCCACCAGGAGGAATTTCACCATTCCATCC
>NZ_JBFTMA010000199.1:0-6298 GCF_056396725.1 Bacillus sp. 05T31 | reverse complement strand
ATATAGAAGCATGTAAGCTGTGGATCTTTTTCTTTTGAAAAAACGAATGGCCATTCATTTTACCTCTATCACTTTTCGAAAGCATTTAAATTGATTGTGGAGGGATTTTATGTCAGCATTTTTAGGGGAATTAATAGGGACTGCATTGTTAATCTTACTTGGTGGCGGCGTTTGCGCTGGTGTAAGTTTAAAGAAATCGTTTGCGAAAGATTCTGGTTGGATTGTAATTACAATGGGTTGGGGTCTAGCGGTTGCTATGGCAGCGTATGCAGTTGGATCAATTAGTGGGGCACATTTGAATCCGGCTTTAACGATAGGACTTGCTTTTAAGGGAGCGTTCCCGTGGAGTGATGTACCTATGTATATCGCAGCACAAATGATTGGGGCAATTATCGGGGCAGTTCTTGTATATTTACATTACTTACCACACTGGAAAGAAACAGAAGATCCAGGAACAAAGTTAGGTGTATTTGCAACAGGTCCAGCAATTCCGAACACATTTACAAACCTTTTAAGTGAAATGATTGGAACATTCGTTTTAGTATTTGGTATATTAGCAATTGGAGCAAATAAATTTGCAGATGGTTTAAATCCATTTATCGTAGGTTTCTTAATTGTAAGTATTGGTTTATCATTAGGTGGAACAACAGGATACGCAATCAACCCGGCTCGTGATTTAGGTCCGCGTATTGCACACTTCTTCCTTCCGATTGCAGGAAAGGGCGGTTCAAACTGGAAGTATGCATGGATCCCAGTAGTTGGTCCAATTCTAGGTGGATCACTTGCAGGATTATTCCATCAAGTTGTATTTGAAGGAAAACAAAATTCAGCACTTATTTATGTGATTATTACAACTGTGATTGTACTAGCAATCTCTTATATGACAAGTAAAAAAAGTGAAGCTACTACAAATAGTAGAAAAGTAGCATAGGGGGAAACTGATATGAAAAAATATATTCTTTCATTAGACCAAGGAACAACAAGCTCACGCGCAATTCTTTTCAATAAAGAAGGAAAAATCGTTCATTCAGCTCAAAAAGAGTTTACACAACATTTTCCAAAGCCAGGCTGGGTTGAGCATAATGCACAAGAAATTTGGGGATCTATTTTAGCAGTTATCGCAACTTGCTTAAGTGAAGCAGATGTGAAGCCAGAACAAATCGCTGGTATCGGTATTACGAACCAACGTGAAACAGCGGTTGTATGGGATAAAACGACTGGAAAACCAATTTATAACGCAATCGTATGGCAATCTCGTCAAACAGTTGAAATTTGTGATGAGTTAAAAGAACAAGGTTATAGCGAGATGGTTCGCGAAAAAACAGGTCTTTTAATTGACGCATACTTCTCTGGTACGAAAGTGAAATGGATTTTAGATAACGTTGAAGGTGCAAGAGAAAAAGCAGAAAACGGCGAGTTATTATTCGGAACAATTGATACATGGCTTGTATGGAAATTGTCTGGCGGTAAAGCGCACATAACAGACTACTCAAATGCATCACGCACATTAATGTTTAACATTCACGACTTACAGTGGGATGATGAGCTTCTAGACATGTTAACAGTACCAAAGAGCATGCTTCCAGAAGTACGTCAATCATCTGAAATATATGGAGAAACAATTGATTATCACTTCTTCGGTCAAAATGTACCGATCGCAGGTGTAGCTGGTGACCAGCAAGCAGCATTATTTGGACAAGCTTGTTTCGGTGAAGGTATGGCGAAGAACACTTACGGAACTGGTTGTTTCATGTTAATGAACACAGGCGAAAAAGCAGTAGCTTCTGAGCATGGCCTATTAACAACAATTGCATGGGGTTTAGATGGTAAAGTGAATTACGCATTAGAAGGAAGTATTTTCGTAGCTGGTTCTGCAATTCAGTGGTTACGTGACGGACTGCGTATGTTTAAAGATGCGAGCGAGAGCGAAGTGTACGCTAGCCGTGTTGAATCAACTGAAGGTGTATACATAGTACCGGCATTCGTAGGACTAGGTACACCGTATTGGGATAGTGAAGTACGCGGCGCTATGTTTGGTGTAACACGCGGTACGACGAAAGAGCATTTCATTCGTGCAACGCTAGAATCTTTAGCATACCAAACGAAAGATGTACTATGCGCAATGGAAGCAGATTCAGGTATTGAACTAAATACATTACGCGTTGATGGCGGAGCAGTTAAGAATAACTTCTTAATGAAGTTCCAAAGTGATATTTTAGACGTTCCTGTAGAGCGTCCAGTGATCAATGAAACGACAGCTTTAGGTGCAGCATACTTAGCTGGTCTTGCGGTTGGATACTGGAAAAACCAAGATGAAATTAAAGCACAGTGGCATATGGACAAACGCTTTGAACCAACGATGGAAGCGGAAACAAGCGAAGAGCTATATGCTGGATGGAAAAAAGCAATTGAAGCAACTAAAGCTTTCAAATAATCATAAACAGTGTTATAATGATGACAAGTTAATAATTCGGTAGGAGATTTGGAGAGACCACAACACGCTATAGAGGCGAAATCTATAGCGGAGCTTGTGGTCTCTTTTTTCGTTATCAAAGGGAGGAATTACCATGAAATTTTCAAGTAAACAACGTAAAGACGTATTAAACGGAGTAAATAAACAAGAGTTAGATGTGATCGTAATTGGTGGAGGTATTACTGGTTCTGGTATTGCATTAGATGGGGCAACACGCGGTTTATCAACAATTGTGTTTGAAATGCAGGACTTTGCAGCAGGTACATCAAGTCGTTCAACGAAACTTGTACACGGCGGTTTACGTTATTTAAAACAACTTGAAGTGAAAATGGTAGCAGAGGTGGGGAAAGAGCGTGCGATCGTATATGAGAACGGTCCCCATGTAACAACACCGGAGTGGATGTTACTTCCGTTCCATACAGGCGGCACGTTCGGGTCATTCAGTACATCAATTGGTCTTCGTGTATACGACTTCTTAGCAGGTGTAAAACGAAGCGAGCGCAGAAAGATGTTTAACCGTGAAGAAACGCTAAATAAAGAACCTCTTGTAAAACAAGAAGGATTAAAAGGCGGCGGTTACTACGTAGAATATCGTACAGACGATGCGCGTCTTACAATTGAAGTAATGAAAGAAGCGATTGAACATGGTGCGAAAGCTGTTAACTACGCAAAAGTAGACAGTTTCTTATACAAAGATGGAAAAGTATGCGGTGTACGTGTAATCGATTTACTAGACGGAGAAGTGTATGAAGTTTACGGTAAGAAAATTGTAAACGCAGCTGGTCCTTGGGTAGATACACTTCGTGAAAAAGATAACTCTAAAAAAGGGAAAGTACTTCAGTTGTCAAAAGGTGTGCATTTAGTAATTGACCAAAAACGGTTCCCATTAGGGCAAGCAATTTACTTTGATACACCAGATAAACGTATGGTGTTCGCGATTCCTCGCGAAGGAAAAACGTACGTAGGTACAACAGATACGTTCTATGATAAAGACGCAGCTGTACCACACATGACAACAGAAGATCGCACATATATCATTAATGCGATTAATTACATGTTCCCAAGCGTGAAAATTACAGAAAAAGATGTGGAATCAAGCTGGGCTGGTGTACGTCCGCTAATTTATGAAGAAGGTAAGAATGCATCTGAAATTTCTCGTAAAGATGAAATTTGGACTTCTGAATCTGGTTTAATTACAATCGCGGGCGGTAAATTAACAGGATACCGCAAAATGGCTGAAATGGTAGTAGACTACGTAACGAATCTATTACAAAAAGAAGGCCATAGCGCATATAAGAAGAGYGATACGAAACATATGCCAATCTCTGGTGGTCATGTAAGTGGTTCACACGGATTCCCGGCATTTGTTGCGAAAAAAGCAGGCGAAGGTACGAAATATGGTTTAACGACAGCACAAGCGGAAAAATTCGCGAAATTCTACGGCTCTAACGTTGACGTATTGTTTGACTTAGCGAAAAAACATAAAGACGAAGCGAAAGAATACAACATGCCGCTAGACGTTCTAATCCCGCTTGTATACGCAATGGATTACGAAATGACAGCGAAACCAGTTGACTTCTTCGTACGCCGCAGAGGCGCTGTATTCTTCAACATCCACTGGGTATACGAGTGGAAAGAAGCAGTAATCAACTACATGGCTGCGAAACTAGGTTGGAGCAAAGAAGAGCAAATGAAATACACAGCTGAATTAGAAAAAGCGTTAAGAGATGCTGTAATTCCTGTAGATCAACAAGAACAGGCAGCTGCGTTAGCGTAAAATAGAAAACCACCTGAAGGGGAGCCTTTAGGTGGTTTTCTTTATGGTTTATTTTTCTAACTATGTTGCATAACGACATATGTTGTTATACGATGTACGTAAGGAGGTGGTATTGTTGGACAAAGAAATCTTGAAGGGAAGTATAGATATTTTATTACTTTCTATCATTGCAAAACGTGATACATATGGATATGAAATAGCCCAAAGTTTAAAGGATGCAAGTGAAGATTTGTATAGTATGGGGCAGGGAACTTTGTATCCAGCTTTAAAGCGATTAGAAAAAAAGGAATTTCTTGAATCTTATTGGAATCAATCTGAGAATGGGATGAAAAGGAAATTTTATACTATTACAAGTAAAGGGAAAAAAGAATTGCAGAAGAAAGTGAACTCTTGGGAGCGTGTAACATCATTAATTCAAACTTGTCAGAAAGGAGTTATTTATGAGTGAATTTGATGAGTATATTAAGTCCATTTTAGCTTATTCAGAACTTAGTAATATTGAACAGGATGAGCTATTTCTAGAAATATATGATCACTTGAACAGCTTGAAAGAAGAATATATGGAACAAGGTATGAATGAAAAAGAAGCGGTGTATAAAGCGATTCAAACTTTTGGCGAATCAAAAGTTATTGGTTTAGGGATTAATCAATCGGTATACGAAGTTCCTAGACCATTAAAGATATTATCAAAAATTTTATGTATTCCTTATATAATGATTTGTTTTATTGTCTTTTTGGGAGCATTTATTTCAACTTCTACATTTGACTCTATTCGTAGTTTGACAGGTGGAACTGTTTATCATCCGATTGAATTTTGGCAGCAATTTTTACATATATCTGATTTAGAAACGTTATTGCAGCTTTTTGGAATAACACTTTGGCAAGTTAAAGATTTTATTGCGCATCCAGGTCCTTGGGGGAACTCAACGTATTGGCTAACTGTTTTGCAACATATAATATTGGTAGTTCCATTTGGATTTTTCGTTCCAGTGTTGATCAATAAAGTGACGAACTATAAGAAAGCTTGTAAGTGGTATGCTATGACCTTTTTTGCTTGGGAGATATTACATTTACTAACTTTGTCTGATGTTTTTGATGTGTGGCGGATTGCTATAAATATACTCGGTGCATCGATAGGATATCTTTTATTTATAAGCATGATACAAATGGATAATAAATTTAGGGTAATGCGAAAGAAGATATTTGAAAATTAACTTGCTATCGTGTAGTTAAAATTATATAAATTTAGCTTGATGATAATAGAGTATCACTGAAAACATAGGTACTATATAGTGAGAGGATTTTTTTATATTTGTAATAGGTGATGTTCATTGTTTATTTATACTGTTATGAAACGGGTGCATAATCCGTCTTTATTGGTGCTATAAAGGACGACAGCGTCACAGCTGAACTAGAAAAAGTCTAGATCAACAAGAGCAGGCAGCTGCGTTAGTGTAAAATAGAGAACCACCTGAAGGGGAGCCCTTCAGGTGGTTTTTATCTTGACTAAAAATAAATAAAATGTGTTACAATGATGATAGAGTATTTAGTATGAATTTTGCATAAAATAAAGAAGACAGAAGCCTGAGAAACTTCTGCCTTGTGTAACCTAGCTTGCTATTGTGGTGGTAGTAGGTGCGGTTATTGAACAATTAAATTAACGCTTTAGCCGAGAACCGCCCTTACCTTTTCCACGAAGCAGGGTGGTTTTCGCTTTTTTATATACAGAGATTAGCCATGGACCGACGTACCTTCTACCGATGACAACGCCAGCTCCTGTTAGGATTCCATACACTAATTTGATTATAAACATCGCGATCATTATATCACCTCCCCCTTTTTGCGAAATGGAAGAGATGATTACCACACCTACTAGTTATAGCTTATTAAGTTACATATTAATTGTATTATGTTTCAAAATAGGGGACAAGACATATGTATAAAAAATCCCTAGTTTCAAACAGCTCATTAGCGTGTTAAGTTTCGGGGTTTCGATGAGTAAGCTTTATGGAATGAACGTTAGTAAAATAATAGATCTGCTCTTAGTA
>NZ_JBFTMA010000198.1:0-6320 GCF_056396725.1 Bacillus sp. 05T31 | reverse complement strand
CCCCAAAACAACGCAAAAATAGCCGTAGCAACACATAACACCGGTAATCCCATCCCAGTTCCCCTTTTTCTATTTAATCCTTATTGCTAAAACACTCGTCGATGCCATACTCATACACGATCAGTCTCTTTACTATTTCTATATTTCCACTTCGGCAAATAGTTCACAAAGAAATAAACAAACTGCCCTAGTACAAATAAAATAAACGGCATGCCAGCACTTCCGTAAACAATTAAATTATATAAACTCCATACCGCTAAACTAATTACTAAAAATACTCCTACATATTTAAACGCTTTATCCGACTGAAATCTCTCAAACTCATCTTGCATTTTTCATTCCCCCTATCTCTATGCGCGTTTTCCCATCATGACTCCTATGATGAGACTACCAGCAAATAAGAAACTGCATATCATAAATATTTCCGGTATAGGTATAACAACCCTGCCTATYGCTTTGCTYGCAACAATATAAACAATAAGCAAAAGAAATGMGAATACAAACGAAACATTTATATACTTTTTTATATTTTCATTTACTCGCTCATCTATCTCTGGCAGTTCCTCTTTTTTGTACTTACGTTTTTTATAATACGTATACACTGTTAAAAGTAAAATTGCTAAAATGTTACTAACTATWAGCGATAACATCGGTATGGATGGRTCCATAATACGAACTAAAACGTCCCCTCCACATAATCCTAAGACCGTAGCGATATACAACTTTTTAGTATCGTTCATTTTTCCTCCCCTTACTCCAGCGTAAATATTTCCTCTACCTTCATTCCAAAATATTTGGCGATTTTTAGGGATAACTCTAGACTCGGATTATAGTGGTGGTTCTCAATTGCCACGATTGTCTGCCGCGTCACTTGCATCGCCTTTGCCATTTCAATTTGCGTTATATGATGTTGTTTTCGCAATTCTTTAATTTTATTTTTCACACCCATAGGCTCCACCTTCGAAAGTAAAGATATCTTTACTTTAATTATAAATATTTTCCAAATTCAAGTAAAGATTTATTTACAAATTTTAGAAAAAAATTTCACTGAACATCTTCTCTAACAAAGTACAAGAGGAATTAAATTTATATCAGCGATTTTTTAAATATATCAGCGCAACTTAAATTATATCGGCGATTTTCCAAATATATCAGCGCAACTCCATTTATATCAGCGATTTTTTAAATATATCGACTTACCTACAAATATCGGCATCCGTAGAACTATAAGCATAAGAAAGAAGCTGCCCCAAAATATCTTTTGGGACAGCTTCTTCGTCCTACTACATAAATCCTAATGCATATACAAGAACGTACCCAAGAACAGATAAGCAAACCGAGCCAATTAGCCCTGCCACGAATGCCCTACTTCCTAATTTGCGGAACGTTTTAAACTCTACATTTAAACCTAGCCCTGCCATCGCCATTGCAATAAGCATGTACGCAATTACTACAATGTATCCAGCAACAACTTCTGGGATAATCCCAAGCGAATGCACCGCACTCATTGCTAAAAATCCGAAGATGAACCAAGGAATTGGAAGGTCGCGCCACGATCTTTTTTCCTTGCTTCCCTCGCTCTTACCAAACCATAATCCAATTAAAATCGCTACTGGCACAAGCATCGCTACGCGCGTTAATTTCACAATAACTGCGATGTCTACAGCCGTGCTACCTCCTGGCGCCGCCGCAGCGATAACGTGAGCGATTTCGTGCAATGTCGCACCTGAGAACACACCGTAACCGTAGGGTGAGAAGCCAAGCACTGGGTATAACAGCGTATAAATAAGTGTAAATATTGTACCTAAAATTGCAATAATCGCTGCCCCRACTGCYGTTTCTTCATCYTTCGCTTTCACTTGCGGTGCAATTGCCACGACCGCWGCCGCWCCGCAAATTGCWGTYCCGCAYGCTGTTAAAATTCCRAGTTTCTKTTCTACYTTAAATACTTTCGTTAGTCCATATACAACGAAAATYGTAAATGTAATAACAACCGCTGCGATGACCAATACTTTCGGCCCCGCCTTCGCAATATCTACAAGATTTAACCGCATTCCAAGTAAAATGATCCCAAAGCGAAGCAACTTCTTACTCGCAAAGTTCGTTCCCRCTATCGCTTCTTGAGGAATCCCGATTGCCGCGCGCCAAACCATCCCGATTAGAATAGCGATTACTAATTGTCCCATAATATTTAAAAATGGAAGCTCTGCTAAATATTTCGCGGCGATTGCGATTAATAACGTAATCCCAATACCTTGCGAAAATCCAAAGCCCTTCTTCTTTTGTATAACAAGTGTTTGTTCCACTTTGTACCACCCCAATAATCGTATTGGAACATGCATGTTCTTTCTAGTTACATTATAAGAGAGTTTTAATAATAAGTTTAATATCAATATTGAATCCCTATCATCAGAAATACTTATGATAAAATAAAAGCAAAAATAAAGGGGCCTAACAAATGAACGTCGACATTTTAAAAATCTTTGTTACTGTCGTTGAACAAAAACATTTTTCGCGTGCTGCGGAACTATTAAACCTTTCACAACCTGGCGTTAGTATGCACATTCGCAACTTGGAAAATGAATTTGGGACTACACTTATTCAGCGCTCCCCAAAGCACGTCCAAGTTACGGAAGCTGGAAACATATTATACATACACGCAAAGCAGATGCTCTCACTTTATGAAGATGCAAAACAGGAAATTAATGCGCTGCATAACGTCGTAACAGGGACACTTCGCATCGGCGCTAGCTTTACAATTGGCGAATACTTACTTCCAAAAATACTTGCGCGCTTTGCCAATGAAAATGCACACGTCGAAGTTCATACATTTATCTCCAATACGGAAGAAGTTTTGCAAAGCCTCCGCTCTAATCAAATTGATATCGGCTTAGTGGAAGGCCAAGTCGTATACGCTGACGTAGATGTTGAAACTTTTATGCAAGATGAAATGAAACTCGTCGTCCCGCCAAACCACCCATTGCTCCATATCAAGGGGATTAACGAAAATACATTGCAAGATCAAGTCTGGGTATTAAGGGAGAGCGGCTCTGGCACACGTGCCTATAGCGATCGCTTTATACACCAACATCATTTAAAAATGAAACGCTTCTTTACATTTAGCAGTATTCAAAGCGTGAAGGAAGCCGTTGCAGCCGGTCTTGGCATCGCTATTCTTTCAGATTGGACTGTTCGAAAAGAACTGTTGGCACAAGAAATATTCCACATCCCTGTTCCGAACGAAGAGCTAATCCGTCCATTCTCCATCGTGCGCGGCAAATATTTTATCCCGTCTAAAGCTATTCAAGTCTTTTTAAAACACGTAGATTCTTTTGCGAAAAAACAGAGTTGACCTTCACATTAGTGTGAAGGTTTACAATACATGTAAAAGGAGTGAAACGCATTGCGAATTGGAGAGTTATCAAAAGAAACTGGGGTTAGCGAAAGGGCACTAAGACATTATGAAGAAAAGGGATTACTCCCTTCGAAACGCCTAGCAAATGGCTACCGTGATTTTGATGAAAGTGCAATCGAAAAAGTAGAGCTGATTCAAATGTACTTGCAAATCGGCTTAAATTTAGAAGAAACAGAACGAATGCTACGTTGCCTTGAAATCGAGCCACATCTCTACGAAAATCCGTGTAGTAGTATCCTTGCACTTTACGAAGACAAACTTGATGAGGTAACGAAGCAAATCACATTACTTTCCAACATTCAAACGAATTTACAAAAACACGTTTCACTCCTAAAACAAGCAAAAGAAAAGGGATGATTACATGTTTGTTATACATGGCAGTTCAAGACAAAACGGAAATACGGAAGCTTTAACACATATGGTGATTGATGGGATTGAAACAGAACAAATTTACTTGCGTGATCATATCGTCCACCCAATCATAGATCAGCGCCATGATGTAGAAGGATTTCAACCTGTAAATGATGACTACGAGCAGTTAACCAAACGCATGCTAGAGCACGACACGATTATCTTCGCTACACCGCTATACTGGTACGGAATGAGCGGCCACATGAAGAACTTCGTTGATCGCTGGTCACAAAGCTTGCGTAATAAATCTCTTCATTTCAAAGAAAAAATGAAAGGCAAAAAAATGTACGTTGTCATCGTTGGCGGAGACAGTCCAAAACTGAAAGCATTGCCGCTTATCGCCCAGTTTCAATATATCTTTGATTTTGTTGGTTCATCATTTGAAGGGTATATTATTGGGGATGCGAATGGACTAGATGAAATCAAGAACGATGCTGAAGCGCTGGCAAAAGCACAATTGTATAATAATAAATTCAAAAATAGCACACAGAAATAAGTTTGACAAATCCATTTGTATGCGCATACAATAAAAATAATATTATGAAAGGAAGGTACTTTGACCAATGAAGTTCTAATTCTCTTATTTATTTCATCCATCACAAATAGTGAACAAAAATGATGAAAACTAGCAGAGGATTAGTCTGTCCATTTGTCGATACTTTCTTTCGATACGATCATGTAAAAAATCGTTTATTTATGTACGATTTTTACATTAAAGGGCGACATTTATCCTCTCTAGTGAAACTAGGGAGGTTTTTTTATGACTATTTTAATCGCACGTAATATCGAAAAGAGCTTTGGTGATCGCACCATATTTACGTTACCATCACTAGAAATTCAAGCAAACGATCGTATAGGAATTGTCGGAGTCAACGGAGCTGGAAAATCTACGTTATTACAAATATTAAGTAAAGAAATAGAAGCTGACAAAGGCACAGTAACTCATCATAGTTCTATCGCCATCATTCCACAGCTTAGCGAGGGGATACCGGAAACCGCTTCTTCCCTCGCTAAGGGCAAATGGAATATTTCAAACGTCGCAAATTCAATGAGCGGCGGTGAACGCATGCGCCTAAAGATCGCCCATGCCCTCGAACAAGATGCAGGCATTCTATTTGCTGATGAGCCAACAAGTCACTTAGATATGTTCGGTACAGAGCAATTAGAAAAGGCACTTTTATCTTATAAAGGTGCACTTGTTTTAATATCGCATGATCGTGATCTTTTAGATGCCATATGTACAAAAATCATCGAAGTTGAAGACGGTACTATTCAAGAATATAAAGGTAATTATTCAAACTATCGAAAGCAAAAAGAACGTGAGCGAATACAAAAGCAGGCAGAATATGATCAATATATACAAGAAAAAAATCGGTTAGAACAGTCAATTTCACAAAGAAAGCAACGTGCTTCTAGCATGACAAAAATCCCAACACGGTTCAGTTCATCTGAATCTAAACTTTATAAGTGCAGCGGGGCTCATGGGCAAGAAAATGTTAGCAAGGTAGCGAAAGCACTAGAAACACGCCTTGAAAAGTTGGAACAGAAAGAAAAACCGAAGGACTTTTCTCAAGCTCAGTTTGACGTACAATACCACACACCAATTCATAGTAAAGCAGTTGTTCAGTTTAATAAAACAACGAAGAAAATAGGGGATCGTACATTATTTAAAAATATGAATGGAACAATTGTCCCTGGGGCAAAGCTTGCTATTTTAGGTGCCAACGGAAGCGGAAAAACAACTTTGTTCAACATGCTTCTCGCGAACGAGCGTGGCATTCAGCTTTCGAAAAGTTGTAAAATTGGATACTTTGAACAAACATTATCTATTTTAAAAACAGATAAAACAATTTTAGAAAATGTTCTAGAAGAAACAAACTATACAGAATCGTTCGTTCGAACAATACTTGCAAGGCTCCTATTCCGCGGTGAAGATGTTCATAAACCTGTGCACATCTTAAGTGGTGGAGAACGCATGAAGGTTGCACTCGCAAAAGTATTTTTAGGAAACTATAATATGCTTCTGCTCGACGAACCGACAAACTATTTAGACTTGGCAACGCAAGAAGAATTAGAAAGCATGTTACAGGAGTATCCTGGTACAATACTTTTCATTAGCCATGACCGTGCCTTTATTCGTTCTGTTGCAAACCATATTCTACAAGTAGATGAGAGCGAACCAAGAATATTCCACGGCAATTACGAGCAATACACAAAAAGAACCACCCAAGCTTCTGTAAACGTTACTGAACAAGAATTATTACGATTACAAACAAAATTAACAGAAATCATCAGCCGGATTTCTATCCCAAATCAGCATGATGACATCACATTTCTCGAACAAGAATACGAAAAATTATTAGTTCGAATTCGGCAGTGTAAAGAAGCGCTCTAATGTCTTCCCCATATATCGACGGGACCTTCCACATTTCCCAAGAAATATCAAGGCTTCGACATAGACTATCACCCTACCTATCATGTTAGACACAATAAC
>NZ_JBFTMA010000197.1:0-6322 GCF_056396725.1 Bacillus sp. 05T31 | reverse complement strand
ATATAAAGATGAACAAGAAATTATTTACATTAGGGATGGTTACAGTTTTAAGTGTAGGATTAGCAGCATGTAATAGTGCGGATAAAACTTCAGGGGAGCAAAAACAACAGACAAAGGCTACGGAAACGAAAAAAGATGAAAAGCGAAAGATTACATATTTAGGTAAAGAATATACAGTACCAGCAAAAGTAGATAAAATTGCGACAGCTAGTTTAGAGTCAATGGAAGATGCAGCAGTACTTGGAATTAAACCGGTAGGTGCAATTACGGTTGGTGGGAAATTACCAGGGAACGTTGCAAAAGATTTAGAAGGTGCGAAATCTATCGGTGAGAAAATGGAACCCAACTTTGAAACATTACTTCAATTAAAACCTGATGTTATTACATCAAGTACGAAATTCCCAGCAGAAGCGGCTGAGAAATTTACGAAGGTAGCTCCAACAATCCCAATATCACATGTTTCTACAGATTGGGAAGAAAACTTAAAATTAATGGGAGAACTATCTGGTAAAAAAGACAAAGCAGAAAAAATTATTAAGGATTATAAAGCAGACGCTGAAAAAGCGAAAGCAAAAATTGGAGAGAAGTTAAAAGATAAAAAGGTACTTGTAATAAGATTAAGAGCGAATACATTATTCGTTTATCCAGAAGGAGTATACTTCAACCCTGTAATTTATAAAGACCTTGGATTAACTGCTCCAGAACAACTTAAAAATGTAAAAGCGCAAGAGAAACTCTCTTTAGAACAACTGGCTCAAATAAATCCAGATTACGTATTTTTACAATATGAAGCAAGTGAAAATAATAAACCAAAAGTACTAGAAGAAATAGAAAGTAATCCAATTTGGCAAAGTGTAAATGCTGTAAAAGAGAAGAAAGTATTTGTAAATACTGTAGATCCTATTGCACAAGGTGGTACTGCTTGGAGTAAAACAGTATTTTTAAAAGAAGCAGTGAAAAATTTGACTAAATAATAAAATTAGTAAGGTGCGTTGAATGATATGCGGAAAATAAATTCACTTCCAATGATAATTTTATGCTTAGCACCCATATGTATTTTACTTACTGTTATTTTATCTATCTTATATGGGACAAAAAATATCGATTTTGAAACGACGTGGAATGCATTGTTTCATTTTGATTCGAGTAATGTAAATCATAATATTATTGTTACATCTCGTTTACCAAGGGTAATTGGAGCTCTTTTAGTTGGAGCTTTTCTAGCCATATCAGGAGCACTTATGCAGGGGATGACAAGGAATTATCTTGCATCCCCTTCTATTATGGGTGTGACGGATGGTTCTGCTTTTGTTATTACAATGTGTATGGTATTCCTTCCGGGAATGTCTTCAGTCAACATGATTTTATGTTCTATGCTGGGTTCAGCATTAGGTGCGGGAATTGTTTTTGGATTTGGTTCACTGCTTAGAAACGGATTGTCACCTGTAAGATTAGCAATTATAGGAACCGTGATAGGGACATTCTTAAGTAGTCTTTCTGCCGCAATTGCTTCTTATTTTCAAGTCTCTCAAAATATTAGTTTTTGGTACAATGCGAAATTAGATCAAGTAGATCCCAATATACTTAAATTAGCAATTCCTTTTGGTATAGTTGGTATTATTTTAGCACTTCTCATTTCAAAATCTATTACAATCCTTTCACTGGGAGAAGAAGTGTCTATTAATTTAGGGCAGCGTACGAAAATTATAAAAGTGACTGCAATTTTATCTGTTGTATTTCTGACTGGTACAGCAGTTGCTTTAGTAGGGAAAATAGGTTTTGTAGGACTAATTATTCCTCATATTACCCGCTTTTTAATCGGTGTAGATTATAAATGGATTGTGCCTTGTGCTGGAGTAATTGGTGGTGTGTTTCTTGCTTTATGTGATGTGTTAAGCAGATTTGTAAACTATCCATTTGAAACACCAATAGGCGTTGTTATGTCTCTAATTGGAATTCCTTTCTTCCTTTATTTAATTCGTACAAGAGGGGGAGAGAGACATGCTTAAAGGCTCAAGTCAGCGTTTTGTAATGACTATGGGGACTATTATACTTTTAATTTTATGTACCATTTATATTAGCTTAACGAATGGTACATTTGATATTACAATTATGGACGTCTTTCGAACAATTTTTCGGATTGATCCAGTCCCAGAACATGATTTAGTTATATTTGATTTTAGACTGCCGCGAATCATAATTGCTGGCCTAGTAGGATTAGGTCTAGGGATAGCTGGCGCTGTTATTCAAGGGATTACGAGAAATGGTTTAGCAGATCCGGGTATTTTAGGAGTAAATGCTGGTGCAGGAACTGCAATCGTAATTTTTATGTTCTTTTTCCAAGGACAAATAAAGAGTACGGATTGGATTTCTATAATGATGATGCCCATGTTTGGCTTAGTTGGAGGGTTAGGCGCGGCTATATTAATTTATATATTTTCTTGGCGAAATGGAAAGTTAGATTCACAGCGTCTGTTACTAACAGGGATCGCAATAGGGTCAGGTTTCGGAGCGTTTTCTATGTATTTATCATTGAAAATGAAAGCAACTGACTTTGAAATGGCAGCTGTCTGGGTTTCAGGTAGCATATATAATGCAAACTGGAAATACATTATTGCAATGTTGCCATGGCTTATTATATTAATTCCAATTATAAAAAAGAAAGCTTATTTGCTAGATTTATTTCAATTGGAAGAAACGAGTATTACAAGTCTAGGTGTTTCAGTAGAAAGAGAGAAGTCTATTCTATTATTAAGCAGTATTGGACTTGTAAGTGCATGTGTCGCTGTTTCAGGGAGTATTGGATTTATTGGTCTAATGGCGCCACATATAGCCAAAAGACTTGTCGGCATTCAACATAAATAYGTAATTCCTACATGCGGAGTAATTGGGATGCTACTTGTAATTGCTTCAGATTTTATCGCAAAAACAATTTTTATGCCTGCAGAATTGCCTGTAGGGATTGTTATTGCTATTGTCGGTGTACCGTATTTCTTATATTTACTTTATAAGGCGAAAGCGTAAGAGGAGGAAACAAAAGTGAATATTTTAAGTGCAAAAAACTTGGAAGCAAATTATGAAAAACTTACAGTGTTTCGCGATTTAAATGTGGAAATACAAAAGGGAAAAGTAACGACAATTATAGGTCCAAATGGATGCGGAAAATCGACATTATTAAAAACGATGGGAAGAATTTTAAAACAAAAAAGCGGTAAAGTATATTTACAAGGACAAGATTTAAATACGATTTCAACGAAAGAAATCGCGAAACAGTTAGCCTTGCTTCCGCAAAATCCGATTGCCCCGGGAGAGATTAAGGTAGAAGAGTTGGTTTCTTATGGGCGTTATCCACATCGTAATAACGTGAATAAGTTAACTTCAAAAGATAAAGAAATGATTGATTGGGCATTAGATATTACCAAAACATCAGCGTTTCGAACGAGACAAATTGCGAATTTATCAGGTGGACAAAGACAAAAAGTATGGCTAGCAATGGCCTTAGCGCAAGAGACAGAAGTTTTATTATTAGATGAGCCAACGACATACCTTGATATGTCACACCAATTAGATGTACTGCAAATCGTTGAGAAACTGAATGAAGAACATAATTGTACGGTCGTAATGGTATTACATGATATTAACCACGCAGCTAGATTTTCAGATAAAATTATCGCAATGAAAGAAGGAAACATTATTACAACTGGTAGTCCTATAGAAATTATTACAAACGAGGTGCTAAAAGAGGTATTTCATATCGATGCGCGTGTCATGATAGATCCATATAACGGAGCTCCCGTTTGCTTCGGTTATGATAGTGTATTTCAAGAGGAAAAAGTAGAGATGTATGTAACGAGTTAAGGGGGGATTTGCAGAATGAATACTGCTATTGAAAAACAACAAATTATTGTATCTAATACCGAACAGTGGAAAATGTATTCGACATTAGAGAATCGTGAGTATCAAATTCATATTTCAAAACCGAAGCAGCCAGCACCGGATTCTGGTTATCCTATTATATATGTATTAGATGGGAACGCCTTTTTCCAAACGTTCCATGAAGCTATTAAAATACAATCGGTAAGAGCAGAAAAAACAGGTGTGTCACCAGCAATTATAGTAGGTATTGGTTATCGTATTGAAGGCGCATTTTCAGGAGAAGAAAGATGTTATGATTTTACACCTTCTGTAGTTTCAAAAGATGCACCTTTAAAACCAGATGGTAAACCGTGGCCTAAAACAGGAGGGGCGCATAACTTCTTGACATTTATTGAAGAAGAAGTGAAGCCACAAATTGAAAAAAGTTTTGAAATTGATAAAGGAAAACAAACGTTATTTGGTCATTCTCTAGGTGGATTATTTGCGTTACATACACTATTTACAAATATAAATGCTTTTCAAAATTATTTTATTAGTAGTCCGTCCATTTGGTGGAATAATCAATCATTACTTGAAAAAGAAGAGAATCTTATAAATGAATTAAATATAGCCAAGGCTGAAACGGGAATATTCCTTACGGTTGGATCATTGGAGCGAGAGCATATGGTTGTAGATGCAAATGCATTATCAGAACGCCTTCTTCAATTAAAACATGAGAAGTTTAGATTTAAGTTTTATGAGGCTGAAGGGGAGAATCATGCATCTGTCGTGCCGACCTCTTTAAGTAAGGGATTAAGATTTATTAGTCACGTATAGAAGACAATAATGAAAAAAGGTAAGCCATCGCTTACCTTTTTTCATTATTGTTTTATTGCTACGTATCCATCAATTAAAAAACTAGTGAAAAAGCGATTGATTTGAGTAAAGCCACAATCCTCCATGATAGATAGTAGATTAGTTTCGGAAATAGGAAATATTTCTGTTTCAAAAGAATTTTCAAATCGGTTCCAATCTTCTAATGGAATTTGATTTTGCATCATATGATTGCGCCAAGCATTCAATTGTTCAGAAAACATACTTGTATGGGGTACACCATTTATTGTAGAGAGAAAGAATGGAGCACCAGGTTTTAAGCGACTACTAATTTCATTAAGAAGCTCTTTTTTCTCTTTAATAGTTGGGATGAAATGAAGAACGAGCATACAAGTAGCAGCGTCAATGAATATAGTGTAGAACGCATGAGTAAAGAAGAAAAAGTTTGCATACCTGTAGCTAATGGACACTTTTTAATCATTCGGGCCAGTAAGTTAGAGCATAACAGCAGTGCTCATTCATGATGGCTATGTTGTTCTTTTCGAAAGAGCAAGACCAGAAGAAATCTTCCCTCTTATTGCGGAGGCATATAGTCTGAAAACACGTGAGAAGCAAGTAATACGCAAAATCCTTACGGGTATGTCGGCAAAGGAATTAGCYKRWGAACTTTGTATTTCTATATACACCGTACAGGATCATTTAAAATCTATTTTCGAAAAAATTGGGGTGCGTAGTAGAAATAAACTTGTGTGGGAAGTTTTTTCAAAGTTTTGTTTTGATATAGATAAATCAAAATAGAATTCGTCCGCAAAAATCACATTAAATAAGGTGAATGATTTGTAGAACAGGACTGAAGAAGGTTATGGATGAAACATTCCATAGCCTTTTTTTATAAGTAGAATTGTCCTTTTTGAAAGTTTTGTTTCAACTTTTCGTCTAAASAGACAAAAAGTTGTCACAATTCSGTCACAATTAGCATAAACATAAAATAGACGAAATGAACTTACCCCATAAAAGCTCGACTGATTCAACTAATGATTAGTAGGGCTGAAATAAACACCGATTAAAAGTTCACTTTATTCTCAAGGAGGTAGATCGTATGAAAACTATTCTTGCTATCGCGGGGCTTATTTGGGTTTTATCACATGGCATTCCAATTTATGAAGGAGAGCAAATTCGCAGTGCTCTTAATAAACAATTTAATGAATATCATATCATTGATCGACAAGATAAYGTTGTTACTGTTCGAGTAAATGACTGTTTTCATACGGTAACYGTTGAAGGAACTTCAGTAGTGAATGACACAAAAGTATGTGATCAACAATAACTTTATATATAATAGGAAGAAAAAAGCCTCAATTCAAATATGTGAAGATTGAGGCTTTTATTTATCCAGCTATTTACGGGTTAATAATAAGTGGGAGATGAACAAAAATCTCGTTGATTAAAGTTTCACTTAAATGATTTTTGGAAAAGGGACAGGGTATAATGATAATTGAGATTGAGAAGCTAATAATTTGTTAAGAATAATCATATAAACATTAGATACTCATATGGGGTATCAATACATAGATATTTAATGCTATAATTGATATACTCAAAAAGACATTTATTTTTATCAGATGAAGAGAAA
>NZ_JBFTMA010000196.1:0-11309 GCF_056396725.1 Bacillus sp. 05T31 | reverse complement strand
TTGCATGTATTAGGCACGCCGCCAGCGTTCATCCTGAGCCAGGATCAAACTCTCCAATAAAGTTAGTTTGTCTAGCATCTAAAAATAAAAATTGACGTTTCACGTTGTTTGTTTCGTTTAGTTTTCAAAGTTCAACATCGCGTTTTAGCGACTTTCATAATATATCATAGTATATTATTTTCGTCAACAAGTTTTTTTCGATAACTTGTATCTCTCATTTGCTGACTTTTCCTATTATATACACTTTCCTATTGCTATGCAAGTATTATTATAAAAAAATAAGAGGGGGAGAAATCCCCACTCTTACTCTTCAGAAGAATCCTCTTCATTAGATTCTTCTTCTTCATCTTTTTGCGCTTTTGCTACTGTCGCTACCTCTTGCTCATCTTCTAATCGAATTAGACGAACACCTTGTGTATTACGTCCCATTTGAGAGATTTGATCAACCGGCATACGAATAATAACGCCTGCTGCTGTAATTAACATAATGTCTTCTTCGCCTGTTACAGACTTAACCGCTACTAACTTACCGTTTTTATCTGTAATATTACAAGTCTTCAGACCTTTACCACCACGACTTTGCAGGCGGTATTCATCAATCGGTGTACGCTTTCCATAACCATTTTTCGTTACAATTAGAACATTTACATCTTCTTCGACAATTTCCATACCTACAACTTGATCTTCATCACCTAATGTAATTGCTTTTACACCAGCCGCATTACGTCCCATTGAACGCACATCTTGCTCATTGAAACGAATTAACATACCGTTACTTGTCCCAACGATAATATCCTTATCACCAGATGTTAAGCGTACAGAGATTAATTCATCCTCTTCACGAAGAGAAATTGCAATTAAACCATTTGTACGTATATTGGCAAATGATGAAAGTGGTGTTCTCTTAGAGATACCTTGTTTCGTTGTAAAGAATAAGAACTGGTCGTCACCAAATTCACGAATTGGAATAATAGCGTTGATCCACTCACCCTTATCTACCCCTAATAGATTAATAATCGGTATACCTTTTGCTGTACGACTATACTCTGGAATTTCATATCCTTTTGTAYGGTATACTTTACCCTTGTTTGTGAAGAATAAAATATGATCATGAGTAGACGTTGTTAATAAATGTTCGACAAAGTCATCATCATTCGTACCCATTCCTTGTACACCACGTCCCCCACGGTTCTGTGTTTTGTACGTAGAAGCCGGTAACCTCTTAATATAACCATTATGAGTAAGTGTAATTGCGATATTTTGTTCTGGGATTAAATCTTCATCCTCTATAGCTTCCATACCGCCAATTGTAATTTCTGTTCTTCTCTTATCATTAAAACGCTCTTTTACTTCAGCTAATTCCTCGCGAATAATTTCAAGAACTTTTTCTTCGTCTGCTAAAATTGCTTTTAACTCTGTAATTATCTTCATTAAATCTTGATATTCTTGTTCGATTTTTTCGCGTTCTAATCCAGTTAAACGTTGCAAACGCATATCTAAAATCGCTTGCGCTTGTTTCTCACTTAAGCCGAAACGTTCCATTAAACCTTGTTTTGCAATATCAGCTGTTTTTGAACTACGGATTAAAGTAATAACTTCATCAAGATGATCTAAAGCAATTCGTAAGCCTTCTAAAATATGAGCACGCGCTTCTGCTTTCTCTAATTCATAAGCAGTACGTCTACGAATCACTACCTTTTGATGCTCTAAATAATAATATAGATTTTGTTTTAAATTTAAGACTTGTGGCTCTCCATTTACAAGAGACAACATATTAATACCGAAGCTTGTTTGGAGTGCTGTATGTTTATATAGATTATTTAATAGTACATTGGCATTGGCATCACGACGTACTTCCATAACAATACGCATACCATTTCGATCCGATTCATCACGTAAATCTGTAATACCTTCAATTTTCTTATCACGAACTAGTTCTGCGATTTTTTCAATTAATCGCGCCTTATTAACTTGATAAGGTAGTTCTGTTACGATAATAGTTTGTTTACCATTTGCTCTCTCTTCAATTTCAACTTTAGCACGAAGTATAATAGAACCGCGACCTGTTTCGTAAGCTCTTCGAATTCCACTTCGCCCTAAGATTAAACCTGAAGTTGGGAAGTCTGGTCCAGGGATATATTCCATTAATTCCGCGATAGTGATATCAGGGTTATGACTTAATGCCAACACACCATCAATTACTTCCCCAAGTTGATGCGGTGGAATGTTTGTTGCCATACCAACCGCAATACCCGTCGTACCATTGACTAATAAGTTAGGGAAACGCGCTGGTAATACAACTGGCTCTCTTTCAGAACCATCGTAGTTATCTTGATAATCAATTGTATTCTTTGTAATATCACGTATTAATTCCATAGAAATCTTAGACATTCTTGCTTCTGTATAACGCATTGCTGCCGCTGAATCTCCATCAACAGAACCGAAATTACCATGTCCATCAACAAGCATGTAACGTTGACTAAAATCTTGTGCCATACGTACCATTGTTTCATAAACAGCTGAATCACCATGCGGGTGATACTTACCAATTACTTCGCCGACAATACGCGCCGACTTCTTATATGCTTTATCAGCTGTAATTCCTAAATCATTCATCGCATATAAAACCCTACGATGAACTGGTTTTAATCCATCACGAACATCTGGTAATGCACGAGACACGATAACACTCATTGCGTAATCTAAAAATGAGGTACGCATTTCATGACTAATATTAATTTCTCGAATTCGTGCTTGTTGTTGATTGTCTGACATCAACGAGCACCTCCTCTTACATTTCCGTTACACATACATTGATTTATATGTAGAAGACAGGAATACTTAGATTCCTGTCATTACTCACTTAAATATCAAGGTTTTTCACGTATTTTGCATTTTCTTGGATAAAGTTACGACGTGGCTCTACTTTATCACCCATCAAAATTTCAAATGTTTCATCCGCTTCAATTGCATCTTGAAGGGAAACTTGAAGTAACGAACGTACTTCTGGGTCCATTGTCGTCTCCCACAGCTGAGTTGGATTCATTTCCCCTAGACCTTTATAACGCTGAATCCCAGGCTTAGGTTGAGCTGGTAATTCAGCTAGTATTTTTTCAAGTTCTTTATTGTTATAAGCATATTGAATTTTTTTACCTTGTTGTACTTTAAACAACGGTGGCTGTGCGATATATATATATCCACACTCAATGATTTGGCGCATATAACGATAGAAGAACGTTAATAATAGGGTACGAATATGTGCACCATCAACATCGGCATCTGTCATAATAATAACTTTATGATAGCGAGCTTTTTCAATAGCAAAATCCCCACCAATATTTGTACCGATTGCTGTAATAATTGTACGAACTTCATCATTTGATAAAATCTTATCTAAACGTGCCTTTTCAACGTTAATAATTTTACCCTTCAGTGGTAAAATCGCTTGAAAATGACGATCGCGTCCTTGTTTTGCAGATCCGCCCGCAGAGTCACCCTCCACGATATAAATTTCGCTAATTGCTGGATCTTTAGAAGAACAATCAGCTAGCTTCCCTGGTAAACTTGAAACTTCTCTGTTAAGCCTTCACGAACATCCTCACCAGTTAAATTACTATCCGCATCTTTTAAAATATTATTTTTACGACCATAATCGTTAATTACACGTGTTAGAGCAGTCTTAAAACCTACCTCATGTGTACCGCCTTCATACGTATGAATATTATTTGTAAATGAATAAATATGATTTGTATAGCCTTCGTTATATTGAAGAGCAACCTCAACCTGAATCCCATCTTTTGAACCATCAACATATACAGGTTCCTCATGAATCGGTTGTTTTGAACGATTTAAATGTTCAACATATGATTTAATTCCACCTTCATAATGGAATTCTTTCTTTTGCTTATGTTCACGCTTATCTTCAATTGTTAATTTAATATTACGATTTAAAAACGCCAACTCACGCATACGAGTCGCTAATGTATCAAATTCGTATTCTGTCGTCTCTGTAAAAATTTCTGAATCTGGCTTAAAGCGTGTGATCGTTCCTGTACGATCAGTTTCACCTATTACTTTTAAATCTGCAGCCGGGACCCCACGTTCATATTTTTGATAGTGTATTTTTCCATCTCGATGTACAAATACCTCTAATTCTGTTGATAAAGCATTTACAACGGATGCACCTACACCATGCAAACCACCAGAAACTTTATAACCACCACCGCCAAATTTACCACCGGCATGGAGTACCGTCATAATAACTTCTACAGCGGGACGTCCCATTTTTTCTTGTATACCAACAGGGATACCACGACCATCATCTGTTACAACAATACTATTATCCTCTTCAATAYTGACATTAATTTCATCACAATATCCTGCTAAAGCTTCATCAATACTGTTATCAACAATTTCCCACACGAGGTGATGAAGACCTTTTCCACTTGTAGAACCAATATACATACCAGGACGCTTTCGAACTGCCTCCAGTCCTTCTAACACCTGAATCTGACTTTCATCATATGCATTTTCCTGCATTTGCTTTTGTTCCATTGACACAAAGATCACCTACTTTTCCATTTAAACAGAAATTATTTTCTGTCTATTTCACAATCTACCGTGCCGTTCGTTACATGAATTGTTTTCGCTTCTTTCAATGTTTCGTGTTCAATTCCCTCGACACTCGTCGTTGTCACAAAGGTTTGTACTTTTCCTTGAATTGTATTTAGCAGATGCGATTGACGATAATCATCTAATTCTGATAACACATCATCTAGTAAAAGAATTGGATATTCCTTAACCTCTGAGTATATCAATTCAATTTCAGCCAATTTTAGGGATAGTGCGGTTGTTCGTTGTTGTCCTTGTGAACCAAAGACTTGAACATTTTTACTATTAACGAAGAATTGTAAATCATCACGATGAGGACCAAGTAAAGTTATACCCCGAAAAATTTCTACCTTTTGATATTGACTTAATTCATACAAATAGACCGGAGCTATTTGTCCAAGTTCCATATCCAAAAAGCGTCTTCGTACTTGAGGGCTTCCTTTTACAAGATTTAAATCTTCTGGGGCAAACATAACAACATTCATTTCACCAATATACTGGCTCAATTTTTGTTGTTCTAACTGATTTAACTTTGCCTTTTTACCTTTTTTTGAAATATTTAATTCTAAGGATACTGAACTATTTCGCCTTTGTAATCTACCTTTTATATTACCATAATCCTCATCCCAACGAATGAGTTCACGATCGTTCGAAGTTCTATGAGATTTCGCCATCGCCAATACATAAATAGCTTCCATCAGATTCGTTTTCCCTTGCGCATTTTCACCAATAATTACATTGACTTTATCCTCAAAGGAAAGCTCTAAATGCTCATAATTGCGATAGTTTTTTAATTGTATTTCTGTAATAAACAAAGGGATCCCCCTTTATGCCTGAACTTGGAAAGTTCCGCTTCCCGGAATTTCAACAATATCATTTGCATATAACTTTCGGCCTCTTCTATTTTCAAGTTCTTGATTCACGTATACTTCATATTCTTGTAAGAACCATTTCACAGCGCCACCTGTATCAATTACATCAGCTAACTTTAAAAATTGTCCTAGTGTAATGTATTCTGTTGAAATCTTAATAAGTTTCATAAAATCGCTCACTTTCTGAAAGTGTTCATTCTTTCATTGTACTAAATAAACTAGCATTAGGAAAGTAATACCCCACAAATCAAATAAGGGTCACTAGTACCTTTACACTAGCAACCCTTAATCCTTACTTAGTAAGTACGGACTGGTAAAATTAATTGGATAATGGAATTATCATTTACTGTGCGAATTAAAAACGGTCTCATCGCTCCAGTAAAACTAACTTTAATTTCTGTACTGTCTAAAGCCTTTAATGCGTCCATCATATATTTTGCACTAAAAGATATTTTTAATTCTTCGCCATCTACATTTTCACATTGAACCTCTTCTACTACTTTTCCGATTTCTGGTGCATTCGAAGAAATCTCTAACATCTGTTGTTCTAATGTCGATAATTTAACAACGTTGTTACGACCATCTCTTGCTAACAGCGACGCACGATCAATCGCTTGTAAAAATTCTTTTGTATTTACAAATATATCAGTTTTACTTTCAGCTGGAATTAAACGCGTTGTATCTGGATAATTTCCTTCTAATAATCTTGAGAAGAATAATAAATGTTTTGTACGGAATAATACTTGATACTCCGTAATAACGATATCTACCATTTCTTCAGATTCATCTAGAATTTTACTTAATTCACTTAAGCTCTTACCAGGAATAACGACATTCGCTTGAAATTCATCGGCAATATTATACCCTTCGATTTTTGCTTTACGAAGTGCTAGTCTGTGACTATCTGTTGCAATACAAGTTAGCTCGCTGTTATATACCTTCCAGTTTACACCTGTCAAGATCGGTCTTGTTTCAGAACTTGAAACTGCAAATACTGTTTGACGAATCATGTGCTTTAGTAAATCTGTTGGAATCTTAAATACATGATGTTCTTCGATTTGTGGTAATAACGGATATTCAGCAGCATCTAAACCATTTAAGTTGAACTCTGATTTTCCAGATTTTATTTTTGTCATAAAATGATTTTCCACAGAAATTTCGACAGTTTCTTTAGGTAATTTTTTTACGATCTCACTAAAATATTTTGCTTGTAAAATAATACTTCCTGCTTGTTCAATTTCCACAATTTCTTTTCCAGCATCTTCGACTGGGATAAATGATTCGATAGAGATGTCTGCATCACTACCTGTTAAAGTAACTCCTTCTTCCGTTGCTACAACTTTAATCCCTGTAAGAATTGGAATTGTTGTACGAGAAGAAACTGYCTTCATTACATCTTGTACACTTCTTACAAGATAGTCTTTTTGTATTGTAAAACGCATAACGAAAAACCTCCGGTAAGTATAAGATTTTATTTATTTAATAAAGATATAAAAGTAGTAGTAATAGTACTAGGGCCTGTGGATATGTGGATAACCCTGTTTAAAGATGTAAAAACAGTCTATCTACATGTGGATAGACTGTGCGTAAAATAAGCTAAGTTATTCACACTATTCAGCTACTACTATTTTAAAATATCCTTAACTTCTTCAACGTGTTTTTGTAATTGAGTATCCGTTTTTAATAGCTTCGAAATTTTTTCGTGAGCATGGATTACTGTTGTATGATCGCGGCCACCAAATTCTTCACCTATTTTTGGCAAAGATGAGTCCGTAAGTTCACGTGATAAATACATCGCAATTTGGCGAGGGAATGCAACGGATTTTGTCCGTTTTTTTGCTTTGAAATCTTCTAATTTTACTTGATAGACGCCCCCAACAGCCTTTTGAATATCAGAAATAGAAATAATTCTAGGTATAGAGTTTGGAATAATATTTTTAAGCGCTTCAGCCGCTAAATCAGCATTCATATCTTTATTAATTAAAGATGAATAAGCTACAACTCGAATAAGTGCACCCTCTAGTTCACGAATATTTGAATCGATTTGATTTGCGATATAAAGCATAACTTCATTTGGTATATCAAGACCTTCTGCTTTTGCTTTTTTACGTAAAATTGCGATTCTAGTTTCTAAATCTGGTGGCGTAATGTCCGTAATTAACCCCCATTCAAAGCGAGAACGAAGGCGATCTTCTAAAGTTGGGATTTCTTTTGGTGGTCTATCGCTTGAAATCACAATTTGTTTACTTTCTTCATGTAACGCATTAAATGTATGGAAAAACTCTTCCTGTGTTTGTTCTTTTCCAGCAAGAAATTGAATATCATCTATCAATAAGACATCTACATTACGATATTTATTACGAAAATCGACAGCTTTATTATCACGAATTGAATTAATAAATTCATTTGTAAATTTTTCAGATGATAAATATACAACTTTTGCATTGGGGTTGTGTTCAATTACATAATGCCCAATTGCATGCATTAAATGTGTTTTTCCAAGTCCAACGCCCCCGTAAATAAAGAGCGGATTATAGGCTTTAGCTGGTGCTTCAGCTACAGCTAAAGAAGCAGCATGTGCAAAACGATTACCAGAGCCAATAACAAATGTATCAAATGTATATTTTGGGTTTAACATACTCTGTGGTAAGTGATTAGACTCATCATGTGCGTGTTTTTGCTTAACAGAAGGGAGATCTATATCCTCTTCTGCCTGACTTTGGGGAATGATAAAACGAATAGCTAGTTTTGCCCCTGTTAAATCATAAAGTGTTTCGGAGATTAGTTCCGAATAATGAGATTCTAGCCAGTCACGAGCGAATTCATTTGGAGCTGTAATAGTTAATACATCTTTTTTTAAGTTATGAGCAGTTGTTGATTTTAACCAGGTTTCATAACTTGGCTTGCTTACCTTTTTTTCTAATTCYTTTAAGGCACTATTCCATAAATCAGAGATATTTTCCAAAGGTGTCCCTCCTTTACAAAGATGGTAAAAGAATAAGGTTGCGCAACAATTGTACAACCTGTAAATATTTCTAATGCATATTTATACGAAACGTATTTTAAAATATAAAAACGTCGTTAGTATCCGAGATAGAGTTTTCGACAAAATAACACATGTGGACAACTATTTACCCACATGTGATTTAAACTATCCACATGTTATACACAAATTGTGGATAAAATAAAGGTGTGGAAAACTTATTCAAAGTGAAAACACAACTATAATATCAAAAAAAAGCAGCTATAGCAATGAATTTAAGAAAGTTATCCACAAAATCAATACCTTGTGGAATAAACTTGTCCACAACACGATATACTGTGTAAAAGTAAAAAAAGAGTTTGTGGATATAAAAAAGAGAAAAAATATTTATCCACAAGGAAATATAGGGACTGTGAAAAAGTATGTGAATAGGTTAAAAATGAATATTTGATGAAAATTTCGAGAACCATTGACATTTTCCTATTTGATTTACTATAATTTATTAGACTGTCTTTAACAGATATTCCTCAGGGAGGTGTCATATAATGAAAAGAACTTACCAACCAAATAAACGTAAGCGCAGCAAAGTACATGGTTTCCGCAGCCGTATGAGCACAGCAAACGGACGTAGAGTGCTAGCAGCTCGTCGTCGTAAAGGAAGAAAAGTATTATCTGCGTAGACCACTGAACGTTCAGTGGTCTTTTTTTCTAATAATAATGAGTTTCCGCTGATGAAATACAGGAGTGTCAAATGATATGAAGAAAAAAAATCGTATAAAAAAGAATGATGAATTCCAGGCTGTTTTCCAAAAAGGACAATCAAATGCCAATCGCCAGTTTGTTGTATACAAATTAGATAAAGAAAAACAGCCGCATTTTCGCATTGGTCTTTCTGTTAGTAAGAAAATAGGAAATGCAGTAGTKCGTAATCGAATTAAGCGTATGATTCGCCAATCGATTATAGAATTAAAAGATGAGATAGATTCTGGAAAAGATTTTGTTATAATAGCAAGGAAGCCTTGTGCAGAGATGACATATGAAGAGTTAAAGAAAAGCTTAATTCATGTCTTTAAACGCTCTGGTATGAAAAGAATAAAAAAGTAGCGTAAGGAAATGAATTACACTATATACATACCGAAACAAGGAGGAGCAGGCTTTGAAAAAGAAAATAGGTTTATTAGCCATGGTTATTATGTTAATGGCAATCGCTACCGGTTGTAGTGAAACAAATCAGCCGATTACACCGAAAAGCACTGGGATTTGGAATGAATATTTCGTATACCCGCTTTCTCAGTTAATCACGTATTTTGCAAATTTATTTGGTAGTAATTATGGTTTAGCAATCGTTGTTACAACTCTTATCATTCGTTTTGCATTATTACCATTAATGATTAAACAAACGAAGAGTACGAAAGCGATGCAGGCGTTACAACCAGAAATGGTGAAATTAAAAGAAAAGTACAGCTCAAAAGATCAAGCAACACAACAAAAATTACAACAAGAAATGATGCAGTTGTATCAAAAAAATGGTGTAAATCCATTAGCAGGATGTTTACCAATATTTGTTCAGATGCCTATCCTATTCGCTTTTTATCATGCGATTATGAGAACGGCAGAAATTAGTAAACATACATTTTTATGGTTTGATTTAGGACAGGCAGATCCTTACTATATCCTTCCAATTGTTGCGGCTATTACGACTTTTATTCAGCAAAAGCTTGCAATGGCAGGAACGGCTGGACAAAATCCGCAAATGGCAATGATGATTTGGCTTATGCCAATTATGATTTTAGTCTTTGCAATTAACTTCCCAGCAGCATTATCATTGTACTGGGTAGTTGGTAATATCTTTGGTATCGCTCAAATGTATATGATCAAAGGGCCTGAAATTAAGGCTAGTAAGGCAGGAGGATCAAGCAAGTGAGTATGATTACTGCTAAAGGACAAACAGTCGAGCTGGCAGTACAAGATGCTTTAAGACAATTAAATGCTTCGAAAGATCGAGTAGATATAAATATTATCGATGAGGGTAAGAGGGGGTTCCTAGGTTTATTTGGGAATCGCCCCGCTGTTGTAGAAGTTGTATTGAAAAAAGATCCAATCCAAGAATGTGAAGAATATTTAAAAAATGTTATTCAAAATATGGGTGTGGAAGTTGAGATTAGAAAAATTGTAAAAGGACGCGAAGTTGAATTTACAATTTCYGGTGAAAATATTGGTGTTTTAATTGGTAAAAGAGGGAATACGTTGAATTCTTTACAGTATTTAACAAAGCTTGTTGCGAACCGTAATACAAAGCAATATATTGGTATTACACTGGATGCTGAAAACTATCGTAGTAAAAGAAAAAATACGTTAGAATCTCTTTCCTATCGATTAGCAAAACAAGTAGTGAGTACGAAAAAAAGAGTTGTTCTAGAACCAATGCCTTCTTTCGAACGAAAAATTATTCACCAAGCATTATCTAATCATCAAAATATCATTACAACTTCTGAAGGGAAAGAACCACATCGGTATGTTGTAATATCTTCCAAGTGACCGGTTACTCAATTGAGTGCCGGTTTTTTTGAGGAGAAAATAAATGTGGATAACTAAAAAACACTAAACTTATCCACTGTGAATAAGTTTAGTGTTTTTTACATAAGGACATAATAAAATGAGTTATTATTCTTTTGTAGATAGGTTCGTTATGGTATCCTAATAATTTAGTGACGGAAAAAATTCATGTTGAAATAGAGATAAATAAGCAAGTGAGGTGAAAGGACATGGAATTTGATACAATTGCCGCAATTTCCACAGCACTTGGGGAAGGTGCAATTGCCATTGTTCAATTGCCATTGTTC
>NZ_JBFTMA010000195.1:0-6341 GCF_056396725.1 Bacillus sp. 05T31 | reverse complement strand
CCCTTTTAGGAAGGCTCTTCTATATTTTTAAATAAACTCACTAATAAAGCTTTTTGCGCGTGCAACCTGTTACCAGCTTGTTCAAAAACGATAGACTGTGGCCCATCTATAATCTCTCCAGTTACTTCTTCTTCACGATGAGCAGGCAGGCAGTGCAGGAAACGATATGTTTGCTTTGCATGTATAACAAGCTCTTTATTTACTTGGAAAGGCTGGAATAAAGTATATTTTTCTGCTTCTCCTTCTTGGCCCATACTCATCCAAACGTCAGTATAAATAAAATCTGCTCCACTTACCGCTAATTCAGGATTATGCAAAATTTCAATTTCAGCCCCTGTTTCATCAGCAATCGCTAATGCTTTTTTAACAATTTCTTCATTCGGCTCATACCCTACGGGAGTTGCAACAGTCATATTCATTCCGACTTTTGCACTCGCTAGCAATAGTGAATGACATACATTATTCCCATCACCTACATAAGCTAATTTAACTCCTTTAAACGTATGAACTTCTTCATATATCGTCATTAAATCTGCCAACGCTTGGCAAGGATGATGATCATCAGTTAAACCGTTAATAACTGGGATACTGGACTCTTTTGCAAGCTCCTCTACATCCGCATGCGAAAATGTGCGTATCATAATTCCATCAATATAATGAGATAGTACTTTCGCAGTATCTGACACCGTTTCTCCTCTGCCAATTTGCATCTCTTTTCCACTTAAAAACATTCCATGTCCTCCGAGCTGTACCATTCCTGCTTCAAAAGAAACGCGAGTACGGGTTGAATGTTTATCAAAAATGAGACCTAATATTTTCCCTTGTAATAAAGGCTCCTGCTTGTTCTTTTTTAAATATATAGCGAACTCAATTAAAGAAATGATTTCTTCTTGCGTCAATTCTTCTAACGTTAAAAGATCTTTCGTATTTAATTTCGGTACTTGTACAGTTGACATGAAATTTCCCCCTTATATTATTGATGCATTTTTTGTACAAACCACTCTTTTTATCATATATATTGCCTGTTCTAGCTCTTCATTCGTTACAATAAGTGGTGGTAATAGTCTTATAACATTAGGCCCTGCTTGTAATACGAGAAGTCCTGCTTTTTCTAGTTGTTCTATGACATTTGCAACCTCATGCTTGCATTCGATTCCAATCATAAGTCCCTTACCACGAATATTTTGAACACATTCAACGTGTCGTAATTCTTCTTGCAATTTCTTTAATACGTACTCGCCCTTTTCCTGTACCTCTTTAAAAAACGATTGTTCCTTAATGAATTGCAATACTTCTTTCGCTGCAGTCATAGCAATATAATTCCCACCGAAAGTTGAACCGTGTGACCCGGCAGTAAAAGAAGAACCTAGTTCTTTTCGGCCAATCATCGCTCCAACTGGAATACCATTCCCAAGCGCCTTTGCGATGGTAACGATATCAGGAATTATTCCCATTTGCTCATAAGCGAATAGTGTTCCTGTTCTGCCTATTCCAGTTTGTACTTCATCTATAATAAAAAGAGAATTGTACTGATTACATAGTTTTTCAATTTCCTTCAAAAAGGATGGATCAGCTAATATTACTCCTCCTTCTCCTTGAATAACTTCTACCATTACCGCCGCAACTTCTTCATTCATTACTTCCTCTAATGCTCGTATGTCGTTAAATGGTATATGTAAAAAAGACGGAAGTAATGGACCGAATCCTTCTTTCACTTTATCTTGCCCTGTTGCACTCAACGTTCCAAATGTTCTCCCGTGGAAAGATTGCTCACATGTTACTACGAGAGATTTTCCAGTATGCTTACGTGCTAGCTTTAAAGCCGCTTCATTTGCCTCCGCCCCGCTATTACAAAAAAACACATGATCTAATGCTGTATCTTCTGTTAATAATGATGCGACCTCTTCTTGTAAGGAGTTCGTAAATAAGTTAGATATATGCCATATATTTCTAAGTTGCTTTTCTACTGCCTTTACAACCGTAGGATGACAATGTCCTAAGTTACATACTCCAATACCAGAAGTGAAATCTAAATATTGCTCACCACTTTTATCAATAACTTTCGCCCCATTGCCCTTTAGAAATTCAATTTCTCTTCTTCCATATGTTTGAAAAAGATGGCTTGTCATACGATACTCACTCCTTTTGTTACCGTAGTTCCAACACACTCTCCTGTAACCTCAGTAAAATCCTTTGTACCATTTACGATACTAGCCTTTTTCACTCCCATTTTTAACGATGTAAGTGCCGCCTGTACTTTCGGAATCATTCCACCTGTAATAACGCCTTGTTCTATAAAAGTAAGAATTTCATATTCATCCGTTTTCTTTACCAATCTTCCTTCGTGTAATACTCCATCTACGTCCGTTATAAAAATGAGTTCTTTTGCGGATAGTGCGGCTGCAATTCCAGCTGCAGCGGTATCTGCATTTATGTTATAAACCTCATTACCATTTATCCCAATTGGGGCAATGACAGGAATATAATTCATATCTATCAACCCTTTCAATAGGGCTGTTTCTACATAACTTACTTCTCCTACATATCCTATCGCTTCGCCAACAGGTTGAACTTGAAGTAAATTACCGTCACATCCTGAAAGCCCCACCGCAAGTAAATCATGTTTTTGTAAATTCATTACGAATTTTTTATTCGTACTTCCGCATAGCACCATTTGAACAACATCCATAACCTCTTTCGGCGTTACTCTTAATCCATCTTTCTTTTCTATCTCGATATTAGCGTCTTCTAACTTGGCATCAATTTCTGGGCCACCGCCATGGACAATAACAACCTTATACTTATTTTGCAATTTCTTTATACAATCAAAAAAGACACTATTTAATCGATTCAACATGCTACCGCCACATTTAACTACAATATAATCACTCATCTTCTCTCTCCTTATGTACGATAACAAGCATTTATTTTCACATATTCATAACTTAAGTCGCAGCCCCAAGCTGATCCCGTTTCATCTCCTAAATGTAAACACACATCAATTTTTATTTCATGTTCTTGTAATTTCTTTGTCATTTCCTCTTCAGAGAACATTTGAGGCTCACTATTTTTTAATACGGCGATAGATTGAAGAGTGATATCAATTGTATTTGGGTTAATAATTACTTCACTCTGTCCAGTACTACTAATAATTCGTCCCCAATTTGGGTCCTCACCGTATATCGCTGTTTTCACAAGACTGGAACCGACTATTTGTTTTGCAATTTTCTTTGCTTCTTCATTTGTTCTAGCCCCTAACACGTTTACTTCTATTAACTTCGTAGCACCTTCACCATCTTGTGCAATTTTTTTCGCTAAATCTTCACATACCTTTTGTAAAGCAACTACGAAAGTTTCCCAGTCTTCATGTTCCMTATTCATCGTTTTCGTTTCTGATAATCCACTTGCCATAGCGATGACCATATCATTTGTAGAAGTATCTCCGTCCACCGTAATTTGATTAAACGTATGATTCGTAATTTGTGATAATGCTGTTTGCAATACTTCATGCTCTATATTGGCGTCTGTTGTAATAAAACTAAGCATCGTTGCCATATTCGGTTTGATCATCCCTGATCCTTTTGCGACCCCAGCAATGATCACTGCTTCCCCATCAATTATCATCTCATAGCAAGTTTCTTTCGTTATAAGATCTGTCGTTAAAATTGCTTCACAAAAAGAATAAGCTTCACTTACTTCCTTTGTTGGCACAAGAGATTCAATTCCCTTTCGAATGATATCCATCGGTAAAGGTACTCCAATTACACCTGTTGAAGCGACTGCGACGTACTTTTCTTTTACTCCAAAGTGTTCCGCTCCTAATGTTCGCATCTCATAAGCATCTTGCAATCCTTTCATCCCCGTACAAGCATTTGCATTGCCGCTATTTACAACAATTGCTTGTAATTTCCCTTCTGCTGCTAYGCTATCCTTCGTTACTTGCAACGGCGCTGCTTGTATTTGATTTGTTGTATACACAGCGGCACATGATGCTGGCACCTCACAAACGATTGCACCCATATCCTTTTTCACCTTTTTCAGACCATTTGCAGTACCGATTGCCGAAAAGCCTTTCGGCGTAACARTTGAACCATTTGCTAATTTTGTAATAGACGATGCTTTAATCATAATTTCCCCCTTATGGATAAAGCGGCATATGCTGTAAACCCGTTGTCTCTTCTAGTCCCGCTAATAAATTTGCATTTTGAACTGCTTGCCCTGCTGCGCCTTTCATCATATTGTCTATAACAGAAACGACCGTAACCCTTTCTGTTCTTTCATCGTAAGCYATCCCAATATCACAATAATTTGAGCCCCTTACTTCTTTCGGACTTGGAAATTCTCCTTGMGARCGAAYTCGAAYGAAAGCTGAGTWKTSATACGTTTCTTCATACAACGYTTGAAGTTGCTYCATTTTGATTTCTTGTTTTACTTTCGCATAGAGTGTAACCATAATCCCTCTTGATATCGGTATTAAATGTGTACTAAAYGTGATTGGCYTCGYTTYAYSATTCCACTCTRCAAGCATTTGCTCAATCTCAGGAACRTGCTGATGCTGATTWACTTTATAAATGTGWARGTTATCRTATAACTCWGGAAARTGAGTCATTGTTGTTGGMGTTTTGCCTGCTCCAGATACACCTGAYTTTGCATCAATRATAATCGAATCTTCTTCAATCATTCCGCTACATACTAACGGCGCTATCGCTAATAATGCAGCTGTCGCAAAACATCCTGGGTTTGCAATTAAATTTGCATTTTGRATCTCAGGCCTTTTCCATTCACTTAATCCATATACTGCTTTCCTAAGAAGTTCTTCCTGTGCAGCTGGCCTTTTATACCACAATTCATATGACGAGGGATCTATCATACGAAAGTCTCCAGATAGGTCAATTACTTTTAAACCTACTGCCAATAATTTTGGTGTTAACTCTGCCGATACTCCCGCTGGAGTTGCTAAAAATACAATTTCAGCTTCCTTCTCTATTTTCTCCGCATCAATTTCTTGTAACGTATGGACAAGAACATTTCGAAAATGCGGGTATACATTTGTTATAAATTCACCAACTTGTGAAAAAGAATGGAGAGATGCTATCGAAAAATATGGATGTTGCTCTAATAACCGAATTAACTCAATACCTCCATATCCAGTTGCTCCAATAATTGCGACTTTCATAAGCTCCTCCTCATATCTATTCTTTAAATTAAGTTTGATTATAATATTGCATAATTATAAAGTCAATTAAATATTTATAATTTTTAAAAACTTCAAAATATTAATCTTGCTATAAAAGCAATATACACAAGTGGATTTTTATGCAAAAATAGTGCATAGTAGTATTTTCATTTCACTTCAAGTACAATAAAACAATACATGTATACATACAGGCGGGGAAAAACATGAATAAAAAATTAATTGAGAAAATGATTATAAAAAGTTTTCGGCAATATCAATGTAATCCTGTTTCAAAAGAGGATCAGGAAATGCTAATTAAACATATTCAAATGATAATTCATTCAAATACTGAAATTGATGTATACGAGGCTGTTGAGGATATCGTTTACGATTATGTGACTGGAAAATAAAAAATAGGAGATTTCCATATGGAAATCTCCTATTTTTTACTTAATGATTTGCCTGCAACGCGTTCAAATAAACCCGGGAATAATGCGTAGAGCTTTGGCCCCATTCCCATCCACTTCGGCAAGTTTACTTCACGTTTTTTCGTTTGCATCGTCTTTACGATTTGTTCTGCTACATATGTTGGTTTTAACATGTAACGTCCCATATTTTTCACATATGTACCTGATTGATCGGCTATTTCAAAAAAGTTCGTTTCTATCGGTCCTGGGTTAATTGCTGTTACATACACATTTGTGTTAGATAACTCCATACGTAAACTATTCGTAAATCCTAATACAGCGTGTTTTGTTGCTGCATAAGCACTCGACTTCGGAGTTGCAATTTTTCCAGCCAATGAAGCAATATTAATAATTTGTCCTTCGTTCCTTTTTACCATATTAGGTAATACCGCTTTCGTACAAGCTACTAATCCAAATACATTTACTTGAAACATATCCTTTACTTCATCCATTGAAGCATCTTCAAACGTTTTAAARATACCAAACCCAGCATTATTTACCAATATATCAATACGTCCTACTTCTTGTAATACCTTTGAAAAAACAGATTGTACTTYCGTTTCTTCACTTACATCTAATACATAGTAATAGCAAGGCGTATTATAMGTTACTTTAATTTTGTCTGCTAATGCTTGTAGCTTCTCTTCTGTTCGAGCCATTAATACCGGCGTCGCCCCTTGCTCTGCAACCTGCATTGC
>NZ_JBFTMA010000194.1:0-6350 GCF_056396725.1 Bacillus sp. 05T31 | reverse complement strand
ATCTTCTACAGCATGTATTTGTGATTCATGTACTCTTTTTTCTTTTACTACTACCGGTCTCATCATTTACCCTCCATTACTTCAATGTAAGAAATTCTGCAATTGGGCCAAGTACTAACATCGGGAAGAATGTTAACGCACCAACAATTACAATTGTTCCGATAAAGATCCCTCCAAATAAACCATTATCCGTACGGAATGTCCCGACTGTTTCTGGTACTACCGTCTTCTCTTTCAGTGAAGCTGCAACAGCTAGCATCGTAATTAAACTGAAATAGCGTCCTAAAAACATAACTAAACCAGTCGTAATATTCCAAAACGGTGTATTRTCYSYYAAWCCTTCAAATCCAGATCCGTTATTCGCAGCTGAYGATGTRTACTCATAWACAACTTGCGTTAAACCGTGGAAACCKGAATGAGAAATTGCATCCGTTCCTAAGCTTGTTGAAAGAGCTAATGCTGAAAACCCTAAAATAAGCAATGGATGAAATAAAATCGTTACCGCAATCAATTTCATTTCCTTACCTTCAATTTTCTTACCTAAAAACTCCGGTGTCCGTCCAACCATTAAACCAGATATAAAGACTGCAATAATTGCATACATAATAATGTTCACAAAACCTGCTCCAACACCGCCGTATACTGTATTTAACATCATATTTACGAGTGGAACTAGACCACCAATTGGTGTTAACGTATCATGCATCGTATTAACGGCCCCTGTTTCCGCAGCTGTCGTTACTGTCGCATAAAGGGAAGAAAATACTGTTCCAAATCGGACTTCTTTTCCTTCTATACTTCCTTGTACATGTTCGATACCCATTCCATTTAACACTGGATTTCCATGTAATTCAGATGTCGTAATCGTTATAAATCCTAGTAAAAACACCATGAATAGTGACACGAAAAGGATGCGACCTTGTTTTTTATTTCCTACCATTCGTCCGTACGTAAATGGAAGTGCTGTTGGCAATAACATCATAAGCATCATTTGCAAAATATTACTCATTTGCCCTGGATTTTCAAAAGGGTGTGTAGAGTTTGCCCCGAAAAATCCACCGCCGTTATTTCCAAGTTCTTTAATGGAAACGAATGATGCAACTGGACCACGTAAAATACTTTGTTTTGCCCCATCAATTGTCTGTGCTGTAACTGCCCCGTCTAACGTTTGTGGTACACCAAGTGCGACAAAGATTAGCGCTGCAACAAACGCAATAGGAAGAAATACTCTCGTTAAAGCTCTCGTAAAATCAACGAAAAAGTTACCGAGTTCTTTTCCAGCGAGCCCTCTTATAAATGCCATAACGAGCGCTAACGTCGTTGCTGGTGCTGCAAACATTAAAAATGTAATCCCGATTAATTGTGATAAATAAGACAAACCATTTTCACCGCTATAATGCTGTAAATTTGTATCAGCCATAAAACTAATTGCTGTATTAAAAGCAAGCGTAGGCTCCATTCCCTCGATATGCGCTGGATTTAGCGGCAGCACACCTTGTAATCTGAAAATGAAATATACAACAACAATCATAAATCCGTTGAGTAAAACKARTGATAATGCGTACTGTTTCCACGTTTGATTGTATKCTTTTACACCCGTAATTTTAAAAATAAGTTTTTCAAAAGGCCCRAATACTTTATCTAGCGTTTTGCTACCTTGAAAGGCTTTCTCTAAATAAATTCCCGTTGGCTTTGCTACTAAAATAAACAAGAGCATTGTAATAACGACTGCAACCCAAATCATAATGAATGATTCCCCCTAATTAAAACTTTTCTGGATTTAATAATGCGTACACTAAGTACACCGTAATCGCTGCAACAATAACCGATAAGGCAATCATCATGATTGCTTCCCTTCTTTCACAACTTTATCTGACCAACTTGCAAGACTTGCCATCGATGCGACTAACCCAACAAAAATACCGATCATTACAACATCTAACATAACTACCCCTCACTTTTGTTAAAATTTACCATCTAGTTATCAAAAAAAGAACACTAAGCTCTACTTAGTGTTCGAAACGAACAACACAAAGTAAACCTCCTCTCTAAACGCTTACGAGGTTAGCTGTCGGATTCGGGCCTAAAGAGTAGCCCTACTTTCAAAATTGAAAGATTCACCCCAAGTGACAATGCACAAAATTGGTTCCCCCGCTCCATTTCTGGAACTCAGCGATTTTAGGTTTTTTTTGGAAATTTTATGAATGATTTATGAGAGTAAATATACTCCTCTATATTTAACTTGTAAAGAGGAGAATTTCTTAAAATACGAAAATATTCCGTCATTTAAGCGTTTACATTGAGTGTTATTAATATTTTTTCATCTGTTTTCTTGTCTTTTCTTTCTTTTTCATAAAAATGATCCTTTAAATATAAAATAAAAAGAGCGAATTACATGAAGTGCATAGCTTGTTGCACTCAGCATTCGCTCTTTTTTCATTCAACCTTTATTCTCCACGCAAAAAAGCACGCAAATTTCTCCCTCGAATATAAACTTGTGATAATTCTGCATGTAACTGCTCATATTCGGTAATATCCGTCTCTAAATACAAAACATCTTTTGATGGTAATATAATATATGGCCCTGGAAAAAGAGGATCGAGCACTACCAATTCGTSAACTCKCTCTACCGATATCGCCCAACGATTCGCTATATCTCCTAGTAACAACACTTTCATCTTCATTTCCCCCACCTTATTCAAAAAATAAAAAAGAAATATTATCACAGTTCGTAAACACTACAAATTTAGCTCCAATTGTTTCATAGAGCCTGGCCGGATATCGTTTATTCCTTGTAACAACAGTAATAGGCGCTTGAAAAGAAAAACGAATGCGTTCTGTGAAGAAACTAACTATCGGAAGCTCATCTCCTAGTAAAATCACCTTCTTAATATGCTCGCAAATACTAGTAAAATCCTGCTCCTTAGTACAGCTATAAGTCCAATCAAATCCACAATTTCTAACTTGATCTGCTATCTCTTCATTTGCTGTAAAAATAATTAACTCATGCTGAAATGCTGCTAGCTCTCTTAAACTCTTTACCTTATTTTCTTCTCCAACGCAAATAAGCGTTAATTCCATGTACCTCATCCTCCTTAGCATAAAAGAACTCAAACATAGATTGATATTCTCCTATACTAATCAGACCGACGAAGTGATATATCCATCATGGCACCGCCCTCTCTCAAGACGCTTACGAAGTTAGCTGTCGGATTCGGGCTTTGAGAGTAGCCCTACTTTCAACATTGAAAGATTCACCCCTAGTGACGACGCACAAATTGGTTCCTCCGCTCCATAAATTTGAATTCAGCGTATTACAAAATAATCTATTTCCCCCATATAATACGGAATGAAAAACAGATTCTGGCTGATATATTACTCCTGAATTTGGAAAAAGTAAACACAAAAAAAGCCAGTTAACAAACTGGCTTCTCGTATCTTTATACATGCGTCTTATTCAATTTATATGCAAAATGATTCGTCGGCCCATGACCACTTCCAATATTCAATGGCTCTTTAATTGCTATACTAATAAATCGTTTTGCTTCTTGAACTGCCTCTTCCATCAAGTAGCCTTTCGCAAGTCCTGCTGTAACCGCTGAAGCAAATGTACACCCACTTCCGTGCGTTTGCTTCGAAGGAATTCGTTCACTTCTAAATTCAATAAACTGCTCACCATCAAAGAGTAAATCAATTACTTCATTACCTTGATATTCTGCATGTCCGCCCTTCATAAGCACATATTTAGCTCCTAATTCATGCAATACTTTTGCAGCTTCCTTACTATCTTCTACATTATGAATCTCCATTCCAGTTAACACTTCTGCTTCAGGAACATTCGGTGTTACAACAGTTGCTACTGGCAATAAATATTCTTTTAATGCTTGTACTGCTTCTTGTTGTAATAATGACGCACCACCTTTAGCAATCATAACAGGATCTAGCACAATATTATTCCARCCRAATTTYTTAATATGYTCTGCMACAATTTGAATAATTTCACTRCTAAATAACATTCCCAGTTTTACAGCATCTGGCGTTAAATCCGTACCAATTGAATTAAGCTGCTCCGTAATCCCTTCTAAAGAAACAGGATATACCCCTTGAACGCCAAGCGTATTTTGAGCAGTAATTGCTGTAATAGCCGTCATTCCATACACACCAAGCTCTTGGAAAGTTTTTAAATCTGCTTGAATTCCAGCGCCGCCTCCGCTATCAGATCCTGCAATCGTTAAAGCTTTATTCACTTTCATCCCACTCATCCTTTTCTACCCAAAATAGCGATGATAAATTGTTTTCGCTTCGCTTATATCTTTCGTGCCATGTACAAGTACACGGCCATCTTTAAAAGCAACTAATCTCTTTTCTTCAACCGAAAATGATAATAAATATGGATTTACATTCAAATCATTCACGCGATCATTCAGCAATTTTTTATATTGTTCAAAATCCATTTCCTCTTTATGAGGTGGTCTAATTTGAACTGTATTTCTCCCGCATAACACTGCTGTTTTTGAAGTGTTTTCCTTATTTAAATATGGATATACTGCCYGTTCACCACACGATAGACAATTATGTTTACGAAKCTTTYGCACATTCATACATGAATATTCATTTTTCCATACATCAAATGATACAAGCCCATCTCGAAGCGAGTCATAATCTTCTACTAACAGTTTAAGTGTTTCCGTTACTTGATGAGAAACGACAAGAGACACAGCAGGCGATATAATCCCCGCTGTATCACATGTCGCTCCGCCAAGCGGAATCGATTGTAATAAACAAGATAAACATGGCGTTTTTCCTGGAAGAATAGTATAAGAAAGACCGTAACTCCCTACACATGCCCCATAAACCCATGGAATAGAATATTTTTGCGATATATCATTCACAATGAAACGTGTTTCGAAATTGTCAGTCGCATCGATGATTACATCAACATTTGTAACGAGTTCTTCCAACTCTTCAGCCGTTACATCCTGAACGAGAGCTTCTACTCTTACTTCACTATTAACCTCTTCTAGACGTTTTTTTGCCGCTACAGCCTTCGGAAGATTATTCTCTACATCACTCTCTGCATACAATTGTTGTCTTTGCAAATTACTCCAATCTACATAATCACGGTCAACAATTGTTACCTTGCCAACACCTGCCCTTACAAACATCTCTGCATTTGCACTACCTAATGCACCTGCACCGATAATAAGTACATGCTTTTCTCCTAGCTTTTGTTGCCCTTCTTCCCCAATTGGAGAAAATAGTTCTTGGCGAGAATATCGATTATTCAACTACGCTCATTCCTTCTAAAGGACTACTTGCTGTYGCACAACGTTTACGTGCAATACGACCTGCTTCAAACCCTAATCGTCCTGCCTCAATACCTAATTTCATTGCGTATGCCATTTTAATAGGATCGTTCGCTCCAGATACTGCAGTATTTAATAACACACCATCTGCTCCTAATTCCATTGCAAATGCTGCATCAGCTGGACTACCAATACCAGCGTCAACGATAACTGGTACTGTCGCTTGTTCAATAATGAAACTTAAATTTAATGGATTTACAATACCAAGCCCTGAACCAATCGGTGATGCTCCTGGCATAATCGCGTGTACACCAAGTTCTTGTAGTTTGCGTGCTAATACAACATCATCAGATGTGTAAGGAAGAACGATAAATCCTTCTTCTAGTAACATTTCAGATGCCTTTAACGTTTCTACTGGATCAGGTAATAACGTTCTATCATCACCAATAACTTCTACTTTTATCATGTCACAAAGTCCAGAAGCTTTTGCTAATTTTGCAATACGAACAGCTTCTTCAGCATTTTTTGCTCCTGCTGTATTCGGTAATAACGTATATTTTTTCACATCAAGTTTCTCTAATAAATTAGGCTGCTTCGCATCAAATATATCCATACGACGTACTGCGAATGTTAAAATCTCAACCTCAGAAACATCAATTGCCTTTTGCTGCACATCAAAATCAGGGAATTTCCCTGTTCCTAATAAAAGTCTAGAATGAAATGAAAATTGTCCAATGTTTAACATAATCAACCGCCTCCTACAAAAGTTACAATCTCAATTTGGTCCCCATCAAAAACAGATGTATCGTTATGATCATCTTTTTGTAAAATATCTTTATTACGTTCTACTACAACAATTCTGTTATCTAACTCTAAATGTGTAAGTAGCCCAGCTACTGTTTTTACACCCTCTGGTACTTCAATTTGGTTACCATTAATTTTTAAATTCAAACTTCCATCCCCTTTCTAAACCGTTTTAGAAAGCAATGAATCTAGCAAGTGATTCTCCTGCTTTCCTTCTATTAAATCAGCCATATACTGACC
>NZ_JBFTMA010000193.1:0-6455 GCF_056396725.1 Bacillus sp. 05T31 | reverse complement strand
GACGCCACACTTTCTCATTTAATTCAGGATTATACTGATGAATCCAACGCATGATGGTTGGATGAGCAATATATCATCCAAATAAAAGGAATCAAAAATACTACCACATTTAATATTATACCGATCTTTGCTCCAGTATTTTTATCTACTATATGAGACAAAATAGCTAAGAGAAATCCAATTGGACAAAGAAATATAGGTAAAAAAATAGAGAGTCCTGGAATTACAGTTAAAGTAATTTTGTATATAAAGTTAACATTGAATATAATCAATAAAACCGGTATTAAAATTGATATAAATATACCTATCCTATTTTTTTTTACCATAATACCCTCTTTTTTAATTAAAATAATCTATATTTTGGTTCTGGTGCAAATATATGAAGAAGAGCACGGATACTAGTAGGTTCCTAGCAGAATTGTATTTTATACTATAAGTCCAAACACTTTAAACGGTTCCCTGTACGTTAGGTTAATCCAATAAAAAGATAAATGGCAGTTCCCCAGATAAACAGGGCGGAGCATTTGTTGAATATGTTCATTAAACCTCCTGTTCCATCTATCTTCTTCATGACTGTACCGGCGAGCGTTAACCCAAAGAACCAAACCCAGGATACTGTAATACATGTGATTGTAAAAATAACTTGTTCCGTTCCGACATATTTTAATGCACTTGTCCCAATAACACCGACTATATCTAAGAGAGCATGAGGGTTTAATAAAGAAACCGATAAAGCAAAGATGACTTGCTGACGGATTGGTAATGCTTTATTTGTTTTACTTGTTGTTGGCTCAGACCTCCAAATAACGTATCCCATGTAAAGTAAAAATAAAATACCAGCAATCATTAGGCTAAGTCGTAGCCATTCAAATTGTAAAACGATAGTGGATAGCCCAAAAACAGCTAAAAGAATTAAAAAAGTATCACATAGTGCAGCTGTAACAGCCGCCGGAAGTGCTCGAATTAGTTTTGGCTGTGTGGCTCCTTGTGAAAATACAAATACATTCTGTACCCCTAAAGGTAAAATGAGTCCGAATGCTAAGATTATTCCATGAACAATGGCTTCCATATAATCAACTCCCTTTCAATTACTATCGTACTATGATAAAACTAAAAGAAAACAACCAATTGGATGGTTTTTTATCCACCCAATTTAGGAGGGAATTAGATGAAATGGAAACCAAATCGTCATTCTCATTTGACCGTTCAAGAGCAAATTGTAGATTGGATAAAATCTCATATTGAGCGAGGTGATTGGACTGTTGGCACAAAGATTCCAACACAACGCCAACTCGCAACTCAATTTAATGTGAACCGAAGTACTGTGCAACTTGCACTTGATGAATTAAGAGCGGATGGTTTGCTCGAATCTAAAGTGGGATCAGGGGTATTTGTGGCCAATAATTCATGGAATGTGCTTTTGAACAGATCTCAACCAAATTGGCAGCAACACATTGAATCGAGTATTCATAAACCAAACTACCATACGATTCAACTCATCAACGAATATGAGCAAATGGATCATATCATCCGTCTTGGAACAGGTGAATTATCACCAGAATTACTTCCAACGAAACAAATTGAGCAGTCGTTAAAAAAGATTTCACTTGAATCAAAGGCAATTGGCTATTCATCACCACAAGGAAGTGAAAAGCTTCGGGGAATTTTATGTAATTATTTAAAAAAACGTGGTATTCAAACAGCACCAGACAACATTTTAATTGTTTCAGGTGCACTTCAAGCACTTCAATTAATTGCAGTTGGATTATTAGAAGAAGGATCCATTGTCTTCCAAGAAAAACCTTCGTATTTAAATTCTGTGCATCCCTTTCAATCCAACGGAATGCGTATGATTTCAGTTTCACGAGATGTACATTTAACAGACAATTTACGGACACTCAAAAGAAAAAGACAATCTTTATTTTACTGTGTGCCAACATTACACAATCCGACAGGACATAATTGGTCAGTGAAAGAAAAGAAAGATCTATACAGCACATGCAAAGAGCTACAAATCCCGATTATTGAAGATGATGTGTATCACGAACTGTTATTTGAATCATCTTCTCCTGCCATAAAGTCATTTGATACATCAGGGCAAGTTCTTTATATCGGTAGTGTATCCAAAACGCTAAGTCCTGGATTACGGATCGGTTGGGTTGTTGCACCTTCACCTGTAATTGGGCGATTAGCTGATATTAAAATGCAAACAGATTATGGTTCAAGTGCCTTTTCCCAAGAAATCGTCGCACACTGGATATCATCCGGTTTATACGAAAAGCATCTGATTACACTTCGTAAACAATTGAAAAGAAGGGCTACATTTGTAGAAGAAATATTAGAACAGCACTTTCAAAAAATCGCTACGTGGAAAAAGTCTGAGGGTGGTTTTTATATATGGCTCAGGTTTCATGAACCTATTGTAAATAAAGCGCTATTTTTAAAGTTACTTAAACATAATGTTTTGATTAATCCAGGTTATATATATGAACCAAGTGATTTACACCATATTCGTCTTTCTTATGCCTACGCATCATTGGAAGAATTAAAAAAAGGATTAAATATTTTACTAGAACTAAGCCGGCATTAATTCCTATCTTAAATGCATTAATACCCTATTTGTGTATTTCACTAAAATATATATTATTGTATAAAATCCATGGAAAGACGTTAGTACCCCTTTATCAGACTGTATGGTTTTTTCTATGTGTCCAGAAAATCAAAGCATAGAATTCAATAATATCAAGGTTTTCTAGCTATAATCACGTTTATATAGTGTGCATATAATTCAATGTCCAATTAATCTCGGGATTGTATCTTTCTAAACATGTATTTATCTTTTAAAGATGCTGATAGGATAAGATTTTGTAGTCCTTAGCGTACAACTTTCCCAGAATGGTATAGTGACCTCATATAGCTATTTAAGGGAATTCAGCTCATGGGGGCATTTATTTTTCTTAAGTTGATGGATATGCAGGGTGCCCCCTATATACGTAATGTAATTGAGAGTTTATCCTTTTCTAACCTTGGTCCACTTAAATTTTTATCTTTTTTCACCTTCTTCTAAACCTTCAACATACCCCTTGTACAATAAAAAGACATTGGAACTATTCATAATCTTTACAACAGAAACACCCATCCTATCTAAAGTTGATAAAACTTATCAACTATCTCTTTAGTTTTACAATATGATTCTAGGCAGGGTAAGGGACATTCACTTTTCATCCCGTTTTATGAACATCGGAACTAAAATCCCTCATTTCTTTATTTTATCTGCATCTCGTCTGCATCTGTGTCTACTAAACTACATAATTGTAAGATGTAGTTATAAAAATAGACTCAAAAAAAGAGGGATCCACGAATGAGAATAAACAAAAGTCGATCATATATGCGGAATGTTTTTTTTGATCGCAGCCATCGATCATTAAATAAACTTCAAAATCAAAAAAAATCCCCAATAAAATTTGGAGATTTTATGCGAAAGGATACAAGTATAGCATTCTTTTTTCTTCTACCAAGTGCAATTGGGTTTTCAATTTTTTATCTGATTCCATTTGTAATGGGGATGATTTATTCGTTAATGGATGGCACAACTGATGGTTCTTTTGTCGGTTTAGCCAATTATAAAGAACTGCTAGGCAGTGCTTCTTTCCTCAAAGCAGCAACGAATACGTTTTGGTTTACCGCAGTGAGTGTACCGCTCATCGTCATTATTTCCTTATTACTAGCACTTTGTTTGAATCAAAATGTATATATTCAAAATTGGTTAAGAAGTGCGTTTGTGTTACCACTTGTCGTTCCTGTGGTTTCTATTGTCATGCTCTGGCAAATTTTATTCGATTGGAACGGCACGTTTAACGTATGGATGCACAACATGGGGTTTGAACGAATTGATTGGATGAAATCAAATTGGGCAATTTTTGTCTTGTCAATCGTATATCTATGGAAAAATATCGGGTACAACATTATTTTATTCTTGGCCGCTTTACAAAATATCCCCAAAGAGTATTACGAAACTGCAGAAATTGAAGGTGCAGGTCGTATGCATACATTTTTAAATATTACACTTATTTATTTAACACCAACAATGTTCTTTGTCATATTAATGTCGATTATCAATTCGTTTAAAGTTTTTCGGGAAACATACTTGATTGCTGGAAGTTACCCGCATGACAGTTTGTATATGATGCAGCATTATATGAACAATATGTTCGTGTCGCTTGATATTCAAAAGTTGACAGCGGCTGCCACGTTAATGGTGGGGGCTATTTCTATCATTGTATTCGTATTGTTTGCAATAGAACGTCGTTTTCGAAAGTTTATGAATTAGGTGGGAAAAGCAGATGAAAAAAGAAAATGTATTTCGTAAATGGATGTTAACGCTATTTTTGACTATATTAGCCGTCATGATGCTATTTCCAATCGTATTTACCTTGACCAACTCATTTATGACTGAGCATGAGATTGGATTCAATTATGATGCGATTGGAAAAGTGGAAAAGGAACCAACGTTCATTAATTTAAAATTAATCCCAGATTTAGTGTCATTTGAACAATATAGGACATTATTAGTGGAAAATCCCAAATTCTTAAAAATGTTTTGGAATTCAGCATTCATGGTTGTGCCAATCATAGTAGGTCAAGTCATCGTTGCATCATTTGCAGCCTATGTCTTTGCTAAGATTCAATTTCGAGGAAGAGACAAGTTGTTTATCGTTTATCTCTTGACGATGCTGATGCCATTCCAAGTTACACTGGTACCGAATTATATCATGGCGGATAAACTTGGAATATTAAACTGTACAGCGTCTATTATTCTTCCAGGAATCTTTGGAGCATTCGGTGTATTTATGCTCCGGCAGTTCATGTTGCATATCCCGGATGCATATATAGAGGCGGCTAAGATGGATGGAGCCGGCCATTTTACAATCTTTTTTAAGATTATTCTTCCTCTTATTCGTCCTGGAATTGCTGCTCTTATTGTTTTATTATTTGCGGATTATTGGAATATGATCGAACAGCCGCTTATTTTTCTGAATGACGAATCCAAACATCCATTATCGCTCTATTTATCAAAAATTAACAACGAGGCACGCGGGGTTGGGTTTTCTGCTTCTATTCTGTATATGACCCCAATGATACTTTTATTTTTATATGCGCAGTCCTACTTTATTAAGGGAATTCAGTTATCAGGTGTGAAGGAATAATGAAGAATTACAATGTAAACTTTCCTTCGGAAAGATTTTAGGAGGGAACTCAATGGAGTATAGAACGGAACAAGACGTTACAAGAAAAAAACGAAATATTAAAATCATTTCCAGTGTATTTATGGGGATTTTAATTATCCTTACACTCTTTAGCAATACGCTAGCAAATTTGGGTTTGCCAAAGGTTATTACAGAGAAGCCAAAAAATGGTGAGCTTACACAAACGTTTACAGGTAATGGCGAATTACAGCCACAGGAAGAAGCAAAGTTAAGTAATAGTAGCATAGAGGCGAAAGTGAAAGAGGTACATGTAAAGGAAGGAGATCGTGTCAAAAAAAATCAATTATTAGTGACATACGATAGTAAAAAGAGTGAACAAGATATTCTTGATCAAGAAGCAACTCTTCAAATTCAAAAGTTAGCACTGAATGACGCTCAAGCAAATTATAATGAAGCCCAAAAAAATCAACAAGAAAACAAATCAAATGATCAGCCAAAAAATCAACAAGAAAACAAACCAAATGATCAACAAGAAAACAAATCTAATGAGGCTGAGAGAGAGAGACAAAATCTCAAAACAACTGTGGAGAGCAAAAAAATTGAGATTAGTATTCTAGAAAGAAAAATTAAAAATTTAAAAGAAGAATTAGAAATGAATAAGAAATTGATTGCTCCCTTCGATGGAGTGGTTACAAAAATAAATGCAAAGAAAGATCAACCTTCTACGCAAGATGGAGGAGATGTGATTCTCTCTGATGAGAGTAAAGGCTTTAAAGTTGAATTACAAGTACCTGCTGATTTAGCTACGCACTTGAAGGTTGGAGAAAAGATAAATTTGAAAGGAAATGCTAAATCCTTAGAAGGTGAACTTATAGAGATTAAAAATATAGAAAGTCATGAAAATCAGAGACCGCAGGAACAAGGTAAACAGCAAGATGAACCAAAGGGTGAACAAAAAGACGATCAAAAAGGTGAACCAAAAGATGAACAGCAATTTGAAATAACACCAGCAACTTCACAACTACAGAAACGTATTCTTGTAAAAGTACAAGGAGAAGAACTGAAAAAAGGGGAGCAGGTGGAAGCTACACTGACTAAACAATTAGCTAAAGGCGTGCTTATACCAAATAAGGTGATTAAGAGGGAAGGACAGAACACATTTGTCTATACAATAGAAGAAAAAAAAGGACCTTTAGGTAATGCTTTTTATATAGAAAAGTCTCCTATTACTGTTGGTGAATCCAATGG
>NZ_JBFTMA010000192.1:0-7884 GCF_056396725.1 Bacillus sp. 05T31 | reverse complement strand
GTGTACTCCACTGCTATGCAACATGATTATACTCAGTAAAACTGTCCTTTAACAACGGTCTTCAACCCTTTTGATACTTACTTTCTACAATAATCTTCACTTGATATACAATTACAGTTTCATAATCTTCCCCATTAAAAAGAGAGCGTTTTCTTACCTTTTCCCAACAAAACAATTGAGAAATGTAAGACTCTAAAGGTTAGAAACGAAAAGGAACATTTGTTCTTATTTTAACAAATCTCCCCGCTCATGTCTATATGCTTTCTAAAGCAAATTGAATATTTTTCTGACATTTCTTTCTTTTTTACCATTTATCTCATACAATAAAAATACAGACAGACAAAGGGGGAATTTGCATATGATCGCTTTTTTTACTGATTTTATCATTGTTGCTACCCTCATCATCGGAATAACAGCATTGATTGGTGTCATTACAAATAGCATCGGTGAAAAACTCTTTGGTGGGAAAGAAAAAATGAAGTTTGTTAACAAAAGTTTAGATGTACAATCTGGCTGGAACCAAGTTGGCGGAAAAGGCATTTATAAAAAACGTACGTACTAAAAAAAGCAGGTAATTACCTGCTTTTTTTTGTTATTTTCCTACTGATGCCCATTTGAAGCTTACTTCGCCACCATACTTATGGTTGTACATATCTTTAATTGTTTCTCTTTGTAAATATGCTCTACCACGTTGATATACYGGAACAATCGCAGCGTCATCAAGTARCATTTTTTCTGCTTCAAGTAAGTTTTTCCARCGAGCATTTACRTCGCTTCCATCTTTYTTCGCTTTCATAATAATCTCATCGTACTTCGGATTAGAATACTTCATTTTATTTTGTGCCCCATCAGTTACGAACATATCAAGATATGTAACTGGATCTGGGAAGTCTGCACTCCATCCAGAGAATGACATTACAAAGTCGCCCGCATCTTCTAATTTTAGTTTTTGCGCGAATGGTTGTTGTTTAATTTTCACTGTTAAACCTGGTAAATTCTTTTCTAACTCACCTTTTAAATATTCACCAGTTTTCTTCGATAATTCAACGTCTTCATTTAATAGCTCTAATTCAATTTCGTTTTTACCAAGCTCTTTTTTACCAGCTTCCCAATACTTTTTCGCTTCTTTTACATTTGGTTTTACAATATCTCCATTTTCAACACGGAAATCTTTTTTATCCGGTCCTTTAATGAAATTGTCAGGAATTAATCCCGTCGCTGGCTTAGAACCGTTATTTAATAATGTATCAACGAATGGTTTACGGTCAAAACCAAGAGAAATTGCTTTACGAATATTTTTATTTGCTAAAGCTGGGTCTTTTTGATTTAAGCGAAGGAAGAATACAGATGTATCTTCTACCGTTTTGAAATCTGGTTTTCCTTTATATTTATCGATGAACTCTGCTAATAACGTCGCTCGATCGACTGCGTTTGTTTCATATAAATTAATTGGCGTAGACGTATCTTTTACAATATTAAAGTTTACTTCCTCAAGYTTCACTTCTTTATTGTCCCAATATGATGAGCTCTTTGTCATTTTGAAGCTACGTTCATGTTGCCAATCACTTAATGTAAATGGTCCGTTATAAAGTGTTGTATTTGCTTCTAAACCAAACTTCGTCCCTTGCTCTTTCACATACTTTTCATTAACAGGATAGAAGATCGGATAGACCATTAAATCAACAAGATATGGAATAGAATTATCTAATTCTACTTCTAGTGTATGATCATCAATCGCTTTTACACCTAATTGGTCTGGACTCATCTCTTTTTTATTAATTTTCTCAGCATTTTTTATATCGTACATAATGTAAGCCGATTTCGCAGCTGTATCTGGATTAATTGCTCTTTGCCATGCATACACGAAATCTTTCGCCGTTACAGGTTCACCATTTGACCATTTTGCATCTTCACGTAATTTAAATGTATACTTTTTACCGTCTTCTGACTTTTGGAATTCCTTCGCTACACCTGGAACTAATTTATCGTCTTTCCCAAGGCGGTATAGGCCTTCCATCGTATTGTTCATTACTTTTGAAGAAACTGCATCAGCTGATAACGCTGGGTCCATCGTTGGAATTTCTTGTGTTTCAATTAAGTTAATAACTTGCTTCGCACCGCTTTTCCCGCTATCCCCTTTTGCGTTCGCTTGCGGTTCATCTTTTTGGTAGCCACATGCCCCTAAAATCATGCTCATTGCTACTGTTGATGCTACAAAAACTGGTATCTTTTTTTTCATACTTCCACCCTCCAAAAAAAATGTTAGCCCTTTCATTTTCAAACAGAAAGAAATATATATATGTTCTAATAATTCATATTATACACACAAATATATTCTTTGTATATTTATATTTCTATTTTATTAAAATTTYCTGTTAACACTWYGTGYATTTGTAAACGTTTCAYACTGCGTTTTTATTGAAYTAAAGTGTTAAAAATGAMGATTTTTAYACTYTTCTAAAYTATCAGAGAAAAACAAATTTTATATTCTATAATATCTTACGCATAATTATTCCTCCTTTTYYGTCATAAAATGAAGGTTTATTCATATTGAAAATATGTAGRCTAAAATAAGTGCAAAGGATATGAAAGTGTGTTACGATACACTTTGCTAAAAATAGATATCGGTAAAGAGGGGACGGACATGACAGCAATTCGCTCAAAAAACGGGCCAACAGAGAAATTAAGTTTATTCTTATTAACATGGCCTATTTTTCTAGAAGTTTTTCTTTTTATGCTGATGGGGATCGCTGATACTTTCATGTTAAGTGCATTATCAGACGATGCTGTATCTGGGGTTGGTGCAGCRAATCAATACCTTCATATCGCGATTTTAGTACTAGAAGTCATCGGGAATGGTGCAGCTATTGTTGTATCCCAATACCTCGGTTCTAAACGCTTTATGGAAGCATCAAAAATATCAGCATTAGCCGTCACATTAAATTTAGTGGTCGGACTCATTATAAGCGCTGGTTTTCTTTTATTTTCAAAACATATGATGAYGGCAATGAATTTACAAGGCGATGTACTAACGTATGCACAAAGCTATCTATCCATCGTCGGAGGAGCTATTTTCCTTCAAGCTATTATTAACTCATTAGCCGCAATTATCCGCGTTCACGGCTTTACAAAGCAAGCGATGTTTGTTTCGCTTGGAATGAATATTATTCATATCGTCGGAAACTACGTACTTATTTTCGGGAAATTCGGTTTCCCTGAACTTGGTGTGCAAGGGGCCGCGATTTCTTCCGCTGTCAGCCGGTTAATCGCACTTATCATTTTCTTCTGGTTACTGTACCGCGTTATGGAATACCGTGTGAAATTACAATATTACTTCACTTTATCAAAAGAATATGTTGGCAAAATTTTGAAGATTGGCATTCCATCTGCATTCGAACAAATCATGTATCAAGCTTGTCAAATTGTCTTCTTATATTACGCAACATACTTAGGTACGGAATCGTTAGCTGCAAGACAATACGCTACTAACATTTCCATGTTCACTTATTTATTCGCCATTGCTATCGGTATGGGAACAGCTATTATCGTTGGACGCCTAGTTGGCGGAAATGAAAAGGATGAAGCTTACACACGCGTATGGAAAAGTGTACAATGGGCGATTGGTGTAACTTTATTTATGGTCATGCTCGTTGTTACATTCCGCACACAATTAATGGGACTATTTACGGATAATCCTCATATTATCGCTCTAGGGGCAAGCGTTCTTTTACTAAGTGTACTACTTGAAACAGGACGGACGATGAACATCGTCATCATTAATTCACTTCGTGCAGCTGGCGATGCAAAATACCCTGTTTTAATCGGCGCATTCTCCATGGTGTTAATGAGCTTACCACTCGGTTACTTTTTCGCCTTCCATTTAGACATGGGGCTCGTTGGTATTTGGCTAGCGATTGCTATCGATGAATGGACGCGAGCAATTATTATGTTCTTCCGCTGGAGAAGTAGATCGTGGGAAAATTATGCACTTGTTAAACCAAATGAGCAAGATGAGAGTGTTTCTGTTCAAGCGCAGTAAAATAAAAGTGTTTCTAAATGAAGAAAAAGGCGGCTGGATTTCAGTCGCCTTTTCTTCATTCTTGGAAACTCTTAATTTGCTGTCTTTAAACMGAAAAAGAACTTGGATAAAATCTCTTTATACTAAATTAAGTTTAATTAGTATAAAAAAATAGAGCCATCCTTCTTTAATAGAAGAATGGCTCTACTTTATTATTGATAGATTTCTTTATATTTCTTATACTCTGCTTCAGAACATAATACAAAATGTCCTGGGCGAATTTCACGCATTGTTGGTGCTTCCTCACCATATTGATGTTGAGATGGATCGTATACGATACGTTTACGATTGCGCTCATAATCTGGATCTGGAAGCGGAATTGCAGATAGTAGTGATTTTGTATATGGATGCATTGGATTCGCATATAACTCTTCACTTGTTGTCAACTCAACGATTTGACCACGGTACATTACACCAATGCGATCACTAATGTATTTTACCATTGATAAATCATGGGCGATGAATAAGTATGTTAAACCTTTTTCTCTTTGTAACTGTTTCAGTAAGTTTACAACTTGCGCCTGAATCGATACGTCAAGTGCTGAGATTGGTTCATCAGCAATGATAAATTCAGGTTCTACAGCTAGCGCACGAGCGATACCGATACGTTGACGTTGTCCGCCTGAGAATTCATGCGGGAAACGGTTTGCGTGCTCTTTATTTAAACCAACTGTATTTAATAATTCATGAACACGGTCCATACGCTCTTTTTTGCCTTTTGCTAGTCCGTGAATATCAATACCTTCTGCGATAATATCCCCTACTGTCATACGAGGATTTAATGATGCATATGGATCTTGGAAAATCATTTGCATTTTACGGTTGAACTTCTTCAGCTCTGCACGTGATTTTTTACCATGTACATTTTCACCATCGAACAACACTTCACCAGCAGTTGCATCATATAAACGAATAATCGTTCTTCCAGTTGTCGATTTACCACAACCTGATTCTCCTACAAGACCAAATGTTTCTCCGCGGTAAATATCAAATGAAATATCATTAACCGCTTTGACAACACCACCACTCACGTCGAAGTGCTGCTTTACATTTTTTACTTCAATTAATTTCTCACGTTGTTTAGTCATGTTGTTCACCTGCTTTCATTTGAAGAATGCGTTTTTCAACGACTGCCGGTGGTTTTACTTCTGGAGCTTGCTCGTGAAGTAACCAAGTTGCCGCATAGTGTGTATCACTTACTTTAAATAAAGGTGGGTCCATTTCAAAATCAATTTTTAATGCCTGCGGGTTACGTGGTGCAAAAGCATCACCCTTTGGCGGTTTTAATAAGTCTGGAGGCGTTCCTGGAATCGCATATAGCTCGTCCTCTGCACCATCTAAGCTTGGCATAGATGCGATTAAACCCCATGTGTATGGATGTTTTGGATTGTAGAAAATTTCATCAACAGTTCCAATTTCAACAACTTTACCAGCGTACATAACCGCAACTCGGTCTGCAACGTTTGCCACTACACCTAAGTCATGCGTAATGAAAATGATTGCTGCTTCTGTTTTTTGCTGAATGTCCTTCATAAGTTCTAAAATTTGCGCCTGAATTGTAACGTCTAGCGCTGTTGTCGGCTCATCGGCAATTAATAATTTCGGATTACAAGCTAACGCCATCGCAATAACTACACGTTGTCTCATACCACCTGAGAATTGGTGAGGATATTGTTTTAAGCGTGCTTCTGGATTCGGAATACCTACAAGGTCGATTAATTCTAAAGCAACTTTACGTGCATCTGCTTTACTCATCCCTTGGTGYTTAATAAGRCCTTCCATAATYTGATTWCCAATWGTCATCGTTGGATTTAATGATGTCATTGGATCTTGGAAAATCATCGCAATATCTTTACCGCGTACTTGCTGCATTTCTTTTTCTGTTAGTTTCGTTAAGTCACGACCTTCAAATACGATTTCACCGTTTTTAATACGTCCTGGAGGATTCGGAATTAATCCCATTAACGCTTTAGAAGTAACTGATTTACCAGAACCAGATTCTCCTACAATCGCTAATGTCTCTCCTTTTTTCAAATCAAAAGTAACACCGCGTACAGCTTGTACTTCACCTGCATGTGTATCAAAGGAGACTTGCAAATCTTTTACCTCTAGCAATGTTTTCATTTTTACTTCTCCCCTCTTTTACTTACGCATTTTTGGATCTAACGCGTCGCGTAATCCGTCTGCAATTAAGTTGAATGCTAAGATTAACATACTGATGACAACCGCTGGGATGAACATCATATGTGGATACGTTTGAATTGATTTATAACCATCATTTACAAGAGAACCAAGTGATGCGAATGGTGGCTGAATACCTAGTCCGATGAAGCTTAAGAATGCTTCACCAAATACCGCTGTTGGAATTGTAAACATTGTCATTATCCCATAATGATTACCATTAAAATAACGATGATTAAGTATGGAATACCGTTAATGATCTCCATAATACGTTGCATAATATTATCTACTCTGCCGCCATAGAAGGCTGAAATACCTCCATATGCAACCCCAATTACTAAGTCAATCGCTGCTGCTAAAAGAGCGATATATAATGATACTCGTGTACCTTCCCATGTTCTTGTCCATAAATCACGGCCAAGATCATCTGTACCAAACCAGAAGTACTCTTTAATATCACGTTTTTCATATTGGTCAACACCATATTGATCTGTACCGTCAAATGGTAGCCAATGAACATTTTCAATCACTGGAATTTTCGGTGGCATTTTCGCACGACCTAAATCCTGCTCTTTATAAGAATGCTTACTTACCATCGGTCCTAAAATTGCTAGTAGTACAATAAGCATTAATAATACGAAACCAAACATTGCACCTTTATGTTGGAACAAACGTCTTCTTACATCTTGCCAAAACGTTAAGCTTGGACGGGCAATGACTTCATTATCAACATTACTCTGATTGGCTGGTTGAAATAAATCTGGAGATAATTTTTGTACATCTTTCATCATTTTTTCCCTCCCGCTAAACGAATACGAGGATCAATAATTCCGTATAAAATATCGACAATGAAAATAACTAAGATGAAGATCGCACTATAGAAAATTGTAGTTCCCATAATAACTGTATAGTCATTYACTGTAATCGATTTAACGAATTGTTCCCCAAGTCCAGGTACAGCGTAAATTTGCTCAATAACTAGTGTCCCTGTAATTAATCCTGCAACCATTGGTCCTAAAATTGTTACAACTGGAATTAATGCGTTACGCAGTGCGTGCTTGATAATGATAACGCCTTGGCTAATTCCTTTCGCTTTCGCTGTTAAAATGTAGTCTGCTTGCATAACCTCAATTAACTCTGCACGAGCGAAACGTGCGATTGTTGCGATAACTGCCATCGATAAGGCAATTGTAGGCATTACTGTAAACTCCGGTCCTTTCCAGAATGCTACTGGGAACCAACCAAGTTTTACCCCTACGAAATATTGTAGTAATGCGGCGAATACGAATGAGGGTACCGACATCCCGAGTACGGAAATAATTGTCGCCCCATAATCGACCCACGTATTGTTACGAAGCGCCGCAACGATTCCTAAAATTAAACCGATAAATGTTCCTAATATAATCGCTTGTAAACCAAGTTGTGCTGATGGTCCAATACGATCCACAATCATATCTGTTACTGGGCGGTTATCATATTGGAATGATACCCCTAAATCACCTTTTGCTAAGTTACCTAAGTAACGCGCATATTGAACTGGTACCGGATCATTTAAACCATATTTTTCAAGAATGATTTCTTTTTGTGCCGGTGATAGTTTCTCCTGGTTTTTAAGCGGAGAACCC
>NZ_JBFTMA010000191.1:0-7633 GCF_056396725.1 Bacillus sp. 05T31 | reverse complement strand
ATTTAAAACTGGGGATAAAGTGTCAGAAGAAAAAATTAAGAGATTATATTGGGCTGCGAAGGAAGTAAAAGCGCAATATCACCGTGTGATCGGAAATGACAAAGCTTTAGAACAAGGTAATGCAGACGACGTATTAACGATAGTAATCTATAATACTCCAGACGAATACCAGTTAAATAGACAATTGTATGGATATGAAACAAACAACGGTGGAATTTATATTGAAGAGACAGGGACATTCTTTACATATGAGCGTACGCCAGAGCAAAGTATTTATAGTTTAGAAGAGTTATTCCGTCATGAGTTTACTCATTATCTTCAAGGGAGATATGAAGTTCCCGGTTTATTTGGAAGAGGAGATATGTATCAAAATGAAAGATTAACTTGGTTCCAAGAAGGAAATGCAGAATTTTTCGCAGGATCTACTCGTACAAATAACGTTGTACCAAGAAAGAGCATCATTAGTGGATTATCATCTGATCCTACAAGCCGTTATACAGCAGARCGWACAYTATTTKCKAAATATGGWTCWTGGGATTTYTATAAYTAYTCKTTYGCAYTGCAGTCTTACTTATATACTCATCAATTTGAAACATTTGATAAAATTCAAGATTTAATTCGTGCGAATGACGTGAAAAATTATGATRCSTATCGTGARAMTYTAAGTAAAGATYCKAARYTAAATAAAGAGTATCAAGAGTACATGCAGCAGCTAATTGATAATCAAGATAAGTACAATGTGCCGGAAGTAGCAGATGATTATTTAGCTGAACATGCACCAAAAGCACTAACAGAAGTGAAGAAAGAAATTAGTGAAACGTTGTCTATGAAAGATACAAAAATGACAAAGCATACATCTCAATTCTTTAATACATTTACATTAGAAGGAACGTTTACAGGTAGTGTAACAAAAGGTGAGTCAGAAGACTGGAAAGCAATGAGTAAAAGAGTAAATGAGACTTTAGAACAATTGACGCAAAAAGAATGGAGTGGCTACAAAACGGTTACAGCATATTTCGTCAATTACCGTGTGAATAGCTCTAATCAATTTGAATATGATGTAGTCTTCCATGGTGTCGCAAAAGATGATAAAGAAAATAAAGCTCCAATTGTTAATATAAATGGTCCTTATAATGGGYTTGTAAAAGAAGGAATTCMATTCAAAAGTGATGGATCAAAMGAYGAAGATGGAAAAATCGTTTCTTATTTATGGGAYTTYGGRGAYGGMAGWACAAGTAMAGAAGTTAATCCAGTACATGCATATGAAAGAGAAGGAACTTATAAAGTAGCCTTAAGAGTAAAAGACGATAAAGGTAAAGAGAGTAGAAATGAAACAACTGTTACGATTACAGATGGGAGTTTAACAGAATCAGAACCAAATAATCGTCCAGAGGAAGCAAATCGTATCGGGCTAAATACTACTATAAAAGGTAGCCTTATCGGCGGGGATCACACCGATGTTTATACATTTAATGTGGCATCAGCGAAAGATATCGATATTTCTGTTTTAAATGAGCATGGAATCGGGATGACATGGGTACTTCACCATGAATCAGATATGCAAAATTACGCAGCTTACGGTCAAGCTAATGGAAATCATATAGAAGCAAAATTTAATGCAAAACCAGGTAAGTATTACTTGTATGTGTATAAATATGATAATGGCGATGGAGCATACGCATTATCAGTAAAGTGAAACTTTAATTAGTGGGGGCGTCCCCACTAATTATTAGTTGAACCAATCGGGCTTTTACGGGCAGTTAACTCCCACCTAACTCCTTCGCATTCGCCGAGTTTTGAGGTGGGAGTCTTACTGCCCGTTAATGCGGGGTAAAATAAGTGCTCTTCCAATGTATGTTTAACTTTACTTTTTGTGGGAAATAGTATATTATATAGATATACAATATATCGGTTATTTACTAGGAGGAGCCTGTCACAATAGGTTTCTCCTGTTCTTTTTTAGAGACCTGTCTTACAGGTTTTTCTTTAAAAATTAAATAACTGAAAATTAAGATTAATGATTTTTGAAAGAGGTGGGGCATACACATAACAAAAAAGGGATTGTTTAAGAAAGGGGGATAAGAAATGGTCTTGTTTGGTTATCCACTTGAAACAATTTATTTATACGGATTYATAATTGCAACTATACTTACTGTCATTTATATCTTCTTTGGAGATATATTTGAATCAATATTTAGCTTTGGTGGAGGATCTGTATCCATTGTAACTTTATTACTTAGTTTTTTTGCAATGTTATGTGGATTTAGTTATATAGGAGAATATTTATTTTCCTTTAATAGCATTATTATTTTTGGTGGCTCATTTGCTATATCCTTTATCGGTGTTTTCATAATGAAAATATTAATTTTAAAACCGATTGCAGAGGCAGAGCAAAATACAATGCACCGCATGGATGAATTTATTGGACGAAAAGGAGAAGTAATTATATCGATTCCGAAAGAAGGATTTGGAGAAGTATTAATCTCATCCCAATTTGGAAGTAATGCAATACCAGCGAAAACAATTGGGAAAAAAGATATTTCACAAGGAACCGAGGTCATTATTGAAGGAGTTCAAGATGGTGTTTTGCTTGTACAAAACATYGCTTATTCTTTAAARAAACCAAAATTATAAGGGGGAATTTACATGACGATTCCATTAATTATCGGTGGAGTTTTACTCGCAATTTTACTTCTACTCATTTTAGTATTYATTACGAAGTATCGTACAGTTGGYCCRGAYGAAGCATTAATTGTAACAGGGAACTGGCTTGGTGGTGGAAAGAATGTYGTTAYCACTGATGATGGAAAGAAGATYAAGATTATCCGCGGTGGTGGTACTTTCGTTGTTCCAATTATGCAACGGGCAGAACTTCTTAGCTTATTAAACTACAAATTAGAAGTTGGAACACGTGATACGTATACGAAACAAGGTGTACCGATTACAGTAAACGGTGTTTCTATTATTAAAGTAGGATCGACAATTGAAGAAGTTTCTACAGCAGCTGAACAATATTTAGGAAAAGAAACGGAAGAGTTAAAAGTGGAAGCAAAAGAAGTTTTAGAAGGGCATCTACGTGCTATTTTATCTTCTATGACAGTAGAAGATGCTTATAGTAATAGAGAGCAATTCGCACAAAAGGTGCATGAAGTGGCTTCTACTGATTTGAAGAAGATGGGACTTCGCATCGTTTCCTTTACAATTAAAGAAATAATGGATAAAAACGGTTACTTAGATGCACTTGGTCAGCCTCAAATTGCAATGGTTAAGCGTGATGCAACAGTTGCGAATGCAGAGCGTGAAAAAGAGGCACGAATTGAAAAAGCTCGTGCTGAGAAAGAAGCAAAAGAAGCAGAATATCAACGTGATGCACAAATCGCTGAAGCTGAAAAACATAAGGAATTAAAAGTACAATCTTATAAGAGRGACCAAGAACAAGCTCGYGCAGATGCAGATCTTTCTTATGAATTACAACAAGCGAAAGCACAACAAGGTGTTACAGAAGAGCAAATGCGAGTTAAAATCATTGAGCGTGAAAAGCAAATTGAGTTAGAAGAAAAAGAGATTGCGCGTCGTGAAAAGCAATACGATGCAGAAGTAAAGAAAAAGGCAGATGCAGATCGCTATGCTGTTGAACAATCAGCTGAAGCGGAAAAAGTAAAACAAATGAAAAAAGCAGATGCGGATCAATATAAAATTGAAGCAGAAGCAAGAGCACGTGCAGAAGAAGTTCGTGTAGAAGGTTTAGCAAAAGCAGAAATTGAAAAAGCACAAGGTCAGGCAAAGGCAGAAGTACAAAAAGCACAAGGTACAGCAGAAGCAGATGTTATTAGATTAAAAGGTTTAGCAGAAGCGGAAGCGAAACAAAAAATTGCAGAAGCATTTGAATTATATGGGCAAGCGGCAATTATGGATATGGTTCTAAAAATGCTTCCGAGTTATGCGAAAGAAATTGCAAGTCCACTTAGCAATATTGATAAAATTACAGTTGTCGATACAGGCGGCGGTGGTAAAAATAGCGGCGCCGGAAAAGTTGCAGGTTATGCGACTGATTTAATGGCAACGATGCAGGAAACACTAAAAGCTTCTTCTGGTATTGATTTAAAAGAATTACTAGAAGGATTTGCTGGAAAAGGTGCCGTGCAGCAACTATCAAATGATAAACCTGTAGTATCAGTAGTAGAAGATGAGAAAAAAGAAGTAGAAAAAGATAAAAAATAGTAAGGTGGAAAGAACCTCTAGTAAATGGGATACTAGAGGTTCTTTCGTGAAATGTAATATTTCGAATAATGTACATTTTTATATATTGTTTTAATTATTTAAATTCTATAGAATGAAAAAGGTATGTAACAATACTTTAAATGTAGAGAAAGATGAGGAAAAAGAGAAAGAGGATCTCATCAATACATTTAAATCGTATGATTTGTATAAAGAGATTAAATGTAAAGTAATTGCATTTAAAACGGTATGGAGGGGTAGGAATATGTTTCAAGGAAAATTAAGGAGTAGAAGCTTAAAAACAAAGTTACTTGTATCATTTATTATTATTTTAATTCTTCCAAGTATTGTAATTGGTTGGACGTCTTATCAGCAGGCGAAGACAAATTTTAATGAAACAATTTTGCAATCAGCAAAAGATAACGTGAAGGTTTTAAATAATGTAATTAATAAAGAGTTAGATAGTAAGAAAGTAGACGCAGCATATTTTACAAAATTATTCACTGGAGCGAGCTATCAAGCAGATCAGCTTCAAAACGTGCAAAATAAATTAGAAGAATATAATAAATTACATCCAGAAATGGAAGCAATATATACTGGATCTAGTAATGGACAATTTATTCAATCACCGGTACTTCAAATGCCAGAAGGGTATAATCCTACAGAAAGAGATTGGTATAAAGAGGCAGTGAAAAAAAGTGGTGAAGTAATTATYACRGCTCCATATAAATCAAAAACGACAGGAAATATTGTTGTTACAATAGCAAAACAAAATGAAGATAAGAGCGGCGTTCTTGGTATTGATTTAATTATTAATGATATTGTAAATACTTCAAAAATGGTTACTATCGGTAAAAAAGGCTATGTTGCAATTTTTGATCAGGACAAAAATGTAGTAGCACATCCAACAATGAAACCGGGGGATAAAGTAGAAGAAAAACTTGAAAAAGAGTTGTACAAACAAGAAATAGGTGATTTTAAATTCAAACTCGATGGTGAGGATCGCAAYATCACTTTTAAAACAAATAARCARACYGGATGGAAAATAGCAGGAATTATGCCTTCAAAAGAAATAATTGAAGCGGCTGAACCTATTTTCTATAAAACATTAACTGTTATTGGAATTTCATTAATAGTTGGTGGAATTGTAATTTACTTCATAATTTCTTCTATTATTAAACCGTTAAAACAACTTGTTATATCAGCGAGGAAAATTAGCGAAGGTGACTTAACGGAATCAATTACTGTTCGTTCGAGGGATGAAATTGGACAGTTAGGAGAAAGTTTTAATGAGATGGCGACATCATTACATGATGTAATTTCAAATATTAATACTTCAGCTGGTCATGTAGCAGCTTCTTCGGAAGAATTAACAGCWAGTATGAAGCAAGCWRGTGAAGCGACRGARCAAATTACAAGGGCGATGGAACAAGTATCGAGTGGKGCAGAAATACAAACGCGGGAAGTTGAAGAAGGRGCGACTTTGTTAGAAGAAGTTACAGAAGGAATTCAGCGTGTTGCGGATAGCTCTTCGTTAGTATCCACAGCATCTATGTATACGAAGCAAAAAGCTGAAGATGGTGGAAAGTTAGTTGAACAAACTGTGAATCAAATGCAATTAATTCATGAGTCTGTTTCACAGTCAGACAAAGTCATTGTGTTATTAGATGATAAGTCAAAGCAAATTGGAGCTATTCTTGAAGTGATTCAACATATTGCACAGCAGACAAACTTATTAGCATTGAATGCTGCAATTGAGGCTGCAAGAGCTGGGGAGCAAGGAAGAGGTTTTGCAATTGTAGCAGATGAAGTACGTAAACTAGCGGAACAATCGGGACAGTCTTCTACGGAAATTGGAAAGTTAGTGAAAGAGATACAATTTGATATAAAAGAAACTGTAAGTTCTATGAATCAAGTTGGTACAGAGGTACAATCAGGGCTTGTAGTTGCAAATGAGGCGAAGCAAAGCTTTGTAGAAATATTGAAATCTACAAATGATACAGTTGTACAAATTGATAGTATGGTAGATGTAGCGAAGCGAATGACGATAGATACAAAACAAGTAAGTGCATCTATTAATGAAATTGCAGCAACGATTGAAGAAAATGCAGCAAGCGTTCAAAATATTGCTGGCTCCTCTGAAGAACAAGTAGCTTCAGTAGAAGAAATAAATTCAGCAGCAGTTCACTTATCGCGAATGGCTGAAGAATTACAAGAGATGATTGGTAAATTTAAAGTGTAATAACAAGCATTAGAATTACATTAACTATTAGTACACTTATTCTTGTTGTACTGCTGTTAACGAGTTATTTATTTTACTACATATTATCTGAAACAGTAGAAGACCAAATCGGAAAAAGAGCGCTGCATGTTGCGAAAACAGTTGCTGCTATACCGGAAATCGGGGAAGCTTTTCAAAAAGAAAATCCAGCTTCTATTATTCAGCCAATTGCAGAAAAAATTCGAATCGAAACAGATGCTGATTTTATTGTAGTTGGAAATAAAGATGGTATTCGTTATGCGCATCCTAAGCGAGATAAAATAGGAGAGAGAATGGTTGGCGGAGATAATGAAGGGGTTCTATTAGAAGGGGAATCTTACGTTTCGAAAGCAACGGGATCATTAGGGCCTTCACTACGCGGAAAAGTCCCGATTCGTAATCAGGATAATGAAATTATTGGTGTAGTATCTGTTGGTTTTTCCATGGATGATATTCATGGAGCGATAGAAGTGTATGGAAAGCGTGTGTTTTGGATTACAATAACAGGTCTGTTAATTGGGATAATAGGCTCTGTATATTTAGCAAAAAGTATTAAGCGGATGATGTTTGGAATGGAGCCAGAAGAAATTTCATCTTTATACGAGGAGCATAGTACAGTTATTCAATCTGTACGTGAAGGGATTGTAGTAATCGATAAAAATGGTATGGTTAGTTTAGTAAATCAAGCGGCATACGATATCCTTTCTTTAGATAAACAACAAAATATAATAGGGAAATTTATTTTAGATGTTATTCCTAATTCATCGATACTGGATGTACTTCAAACCGGAGAAGAACAATTTGATCGCCAATTAAATATAAAGGGGCAGGATGTTATTGCTAATCGTCTACCTATTAAAGTTAATCATAAAGTAACTGGTGTAGTATCCAGCTTGCGCTTGAAATCTGAGATGGATCAATTAACAGCGGAATTATCTCAAACACGGCAATATACAGAGGCATTACGGGCGCAAACACACGAATATAACAATTTATTGTATACGCTTTCAGGTCTTATTCAATTAGAGTCTTATGAAGATGCTTTAGAGCTTATTCATAAGGAAACGGCAGTATATCAAGAGTTCGTTCAATTTATTATGAAACGAATTCAAAATCCATGGTTAGGTGGGATTTTAATTGGATTTTATAATAGGG
>NZ_JBFTMA010000190.1:0-6763 GCF_056396725.1 Bacillus sp. 05T31 | reverse complement strand
ATAGAAAGGATCGTTATTTGTGAAACAAGTGAAGTTTATACATGCGGCTGATTTGCATTTGGATAGTCCGTTTAAAGGGATGGAGATGAATGTACCACAGTCTGTTTGGGAGAGAATGAAGCAGAGTACGTTTGAATCGTTCGAGCGTATTGTTGATAAAGCGATTCAAGAGCGCGTTGATTTCGTATTACTAGCTGGGGATTTGTATGATGCGGAGACGAGAAGTTTGAGAGCGCAAGTGTTTGTGCGTGAGCAAATGAAGCGACTTTCGCAGTACGATATTCCCGTTTTTATTATTCACGGTAACCACGATCATTTAGGAGGAAGCTGGGCGGCAATTGAGTTTCCGGAAAATGTTCATGTGTTTACAGAGCCTTATGTAGAAGCGAAATCATTTTATAAAAATGGTGAGCTTGTAGCTTCTATTTACGGGTTTAGTTATTTGCAGCAAGCGGTAACGGATAATATGACAGCGCAGTATACGAAAATGAGTGATGCGCCTTTTCATATTGGAATGCTTCACGGGAGTGTGGAAGGGGATGCAGAGCATAATCGCTATGCACCGTTTCAAATTCGTGAGCTGAARGAAAAGCAGTTTGATTATTGGGCTCTTGGCCATATACATAAACGTGAAGTTTTATCGGAGGAGCCGTACATTATTTATCCAGGTAATATACAAGGRCGTCATCGTAAGGAGACMGGSGARAARGGTGCATAYCTTATTGAACTCACGAAACAAGGATCGCAWTGTTCGTTTTTCCATACGGCGGATGTTGTGTGGGATGAGATTGAAGTTAGTATCGATGGACTTGAAACTGTTGATGATCTTATGACGAGCGCGTTAAGTGCGATGAATGAATGCAGAAGAGAAGAGGAAGGAACGCTTTTAACTGTTGTATTTATAGGGCAGGGACCACTTTCTCCTTATTTACGTGAAGACAAGCGCGTGGAAGAGATTTTTCATATTTTAGCAGCGGGAGAAGAGCGAAAAGACTTTGTGTATGCGATGAAGTGGAAAAATAAGACGGTTTCTTTTGCGGAAATTGAACGTTTGAAAGAAGAAAATCATTTCGTCGGTAGTGTGCTGAAAGAGTTAGAAGCTTTCACAAATATGGACGGAGTATTGCGCACCATTTGGACATCTCCTGTAGCACGTAATAGCATTGAAGCTTTTACGGAAGAAGAGAAGAAAGAGATTCAAAAGGAAGCGGAAAATATTATTTTAGAGCAATTATTCCAGCAAGAGAGGGATAAAAAATGAGAATTGAAAAACTCCATATTTATGGCTATGGAAAACTAGAAAATGTGGAAATGGATCTGTCAATGCTGACGGTGTTGTACGGTGAAAATGAAGCGGGAAAATCGACAATTCGCTCGTTTATGAAAAGTATTTTATTCGGTTTTCCGACGAGAGGACAGCGCCGTTATGAACCGAAAGAAGGCGGGAAGTATGGCGGAGCGGTCACTGTTCAAACAGAAAAGTACGGCCGTTTGAAAATTGAACGATTGCCAAAGACGGCAGCTGGTGAAGTGACCGTTTATTTTGAAGACGGGAAAACTGGCGGCGAAGATATTTTAAACGATATATTAAGCGGTGTGAATGAAAGCTTATTTGATTCTGTTTTTTCATTTGATATGCATGGTCTTCAAAATATTCATCAGCTCGGCGAAGCGGATATCGGTAATTATTTATTTTCGGCAAGCGCAGTCGGAAGTGATGCGTTATTGCAGTTAGATAAAAAGTTAGAAAAAGAAATGAATCAGCGTTTTAAGCCGAGTGGTCGTAATCCTGAAATTAACGTGTCACTGCAAGAGATGAAGAAAATTGAGGAAAAGATGAAAGAGTGGCAAGGGAAAATTGGCACGTATGAAAAACAAGTCGAGCAGTTAAAAGAAAGTGAAGAGAAACTTGCTTCTGTTCGTGCGGAAAAAGAGTCAGCCGAAAGACGAAAGCAAGACTATGAAATATTAGCAGCGCTTGAGCCTCTCGTTATTGAAAAGAGTGCGCACGAGAAAGTGTTGAAAAGCGAGAACGGGCAGTTTCCTGTAAACGGGATGGCGCGCTATGAGGCGGTAAAGGCAAAGATAGAACCGCTSCAAGTACAAGTAGATTCACTTCAAAAAAAGATAGAAACAGTGCAATCAGAAATTGATTCCACAGAAATAGATGAAGTATTTTTACAAAAAGAAAGTTACGTAGAAGAACTTCGTATGCAGCATATGTCTTATGAAAATGCACGCCAAGAAATGCGTGATATGACGGGAAGTATTGCGAATATAAAAGAAGAAATCGCAGAACTACAGCAACAAATTGGCGCTACTTTTGAACAAGAGACTGTTCTTTCATTTGATATAAGTTTAGCGACGAAAGAATTAATTACACAAACGGTGCAAAAAGCGAGAGAGTTAGAAACGCAAAAAACGCAGCTTGATGAACGTTTCAAAACGGCTCAGGAGCAATTAGAAGAGCAAGAAGAAAATATAAGACAAATAAGTCAGCAAATGTTAGCTGATGAAGAACGAAATACGTTAGTTGAGAGAGAAAAATCATTTCAGGATGCGGCATTTTTAGGTATGGGTGCAGAGAGAATGAAGCGCAAGTATGAGGAAAAAGCGGGAGCGGCTATGCAAAAGAAAAAACAGTGGCAAAGAATTTGTCTTCTGTTACTTCTTATTAACACGCTCGTTTTATTCACGAGTTTATTTATAGATAACCGCGCGCTATTATTTATTAGTGTGATTGTTTTTGTAGGGATTGTTTTAGCACTCGTTTTATATAAAGATCCATCAGGTGGATTACAAGAAGAGCTTCTTACTCTTCAGCAAAGTGCTGGCGGCCGTCAAAGTGAAGAAGCGATGTCCGTTCGTTATCAGTTAGAAAAGGATGAAGAGATTCGCAAGTTATTTGAGCGGGAGTCGTATAAATTACAGCAAATGGAACGTGCTTATGATAAAGTCGTTTCATCCTATGAGGAATGGGAGAGAGAAACGTTCCGTGCGGGAGAACAAGTAGATGTGTATAAAACGCGTTATATGTTCCCTGAATTTTATACGTATGCGCACATATTGCCAGCATTTGAGCGTATTGAAAAAATGCAGTCATTATATCGTGATTTAGAGAAGCGAGGTGCGCGGAAATCTTCATTATATGAAATGATTTCGCACTTTGAGCATAAACTAGAAACTGTTATCGGTAGCAAAGAGTATAGTAATTTGCATGAGGCGCAAAGTCGTATGCAAAATGAGAAAGAGAAGCGCCAAACTTGTAAGCAGCTGAAAGAGAAGCGGGCGGAATGGCAAGAAGAATACGAGTTCATGCAAGAGCAATTAAAACAACTACTAGTAGATCGAGATGGGTTATGGCATATCGCAGAATCTACAGATGAAGAGATGTTTTTAGAAGCAGGAAAATTGGCAGAGAAACGTGAAGACGCGGATAAGCAAGTGGGGCGTTTATTACCTCAAATTGATTTGTTAGAACAGCGCTTAACGAGTTTGTCATTAGCTGAGCATTATGAGGCTGACGGTTATGATGAAAAATTAAAGCAAGAAATTACAGCCGCGCAAAGCTGTCTGGCGCAAGAGAAAGAACTGACAGAGCGTATTGCGAAGCATCGAATAGAAATTGCGAATTTAGAAGAAGGCAGTACGTATGGTGATTTACTACATGAGTGGGAAATGAAAAAATCACAAGTGCGTGAACAAGTGAAGAAGTGGGCTGCRTATGCGGCCGCAAAGACAGTATTAACGAAAACGAAGCAATATTATCATGAAGTGCATTTGCCGCGTATTTTACAAAAATCCGAAGAGTATTTCGTGTATTTAACAGGCGGGAGATATAGTAAAATATTCTCACCGTCAGAAGCGGAACCTTTCATTGTCGAACGTAACGATGGTATGCGTTTTTACAGTCATGAACTAAGCCAAGCGACAGCGGAGCAGTTATATTTATCGTTACGATTTGCGCTAGCGAAAACGTTTGAGCATGATTATCCATTTATTATTGATGATAGCTTCGTACATTTTGACGCGGTAAGGACGAATCGAACGATTGAACTTATAAAGGAAATTGCGAAAGATAGACAAGTTATCTTCTTTACGTGCCATGCGCATTTATTAACGTATTTTACAGAAAATGAGATTATAAAATTAACGCATAAGCGTAAAGAAAATGAGTTGTAGTATGCTATACTAAAAGTAATTGATTTGGTGGAGGAATTCGAATGAAAAAGAAAATTGCAGAATATGAAGTTGGTGAACAAGTCGATGTTTTCTTGTTAATTAAAACAGCGACAAAAGGTCTCGCAAGTAACGGGAAGCCGTTTTTAACAGTAATCTTACAAGACCCAAGTGGAGATATTGAAGCGAAGCTATGGGATGTATCACCAGAAGTTGAGAAACAATATGTAGCGGAAACGATCGTTAAAGTAGCTGGTGATATTCTAAACTACAAAGGACGTATTCAATTACGTGTGAAACAAATTCGAGTTGCGAATGAAAATGAAGTAACGGACATCTCGGACTTTGTAGAAAAAGCTCCAATAAAAAAAGAAGATATGGTTGAAAAAATTACGCAATACATATTTGAAATGAGAAACCCGAACATWCAGCGTCTAACAAGACATTTRTTAAATAAGCAYCAAAAYGAATTTTTAGAATATCCAGCAGCGACAAAGAACCATCACGAGTTCGTATCTGGACTAGCTTACCATGTTGTATCAATGTTAGATTTAGCGAAAGCTATATCAGCTCTATACCCATCGTTAGATAAAGACTTACTATATGCGGGCGTTATTTTACACGACCTTGGTAAAGTATTTGAGCTATCTGGACCAATTTCTACGACGTATACGTTAGAAGGAAATTTACTTGGCCACATCTCTATCATGGTGAACGAAATTGGTAAAGCAGCAGACGAACTACAAATCGATGCAGAGGAAGTATTAATCCTTCAGCACATCGTCCTTTCCCATCACGGAAAAGCAGAATGGGGTAGCCCAAAACCACCATTAGTAAAAGAAGCAGAAATTCTGCACTACATCGATAACTTAGATGCAAAAATGAACATGATGGACCGCGCATTAGGACGTACAAAACCAGGTGAATACACTGAGCGTGTCTTTGCGCTTGATAACCGTTCGTTCTATAAGCCGACGTTCCATAATTAAAATGATAAATAAAATGGCCTCATTAAGTGTTAATAAGCTTAATGAGGTTGTTTTTGTATTAAAAATTAAATGAAATAGTTAAGAAATACGCATAGGTTTAACGAAGAACTATTAAAATATATCTCATCACTAGAATGGGAGCATATCAACTTTTTAGTTGAGTAACGCCAGCATTTCAGAAAAAATACAATAAGCTGTCCATATGGGCAGCTTATTTACATAATTCTCGTTATTGGAAGTTGATTAATATTAGCTTATTTGTCTTATAAGTTAAATTGAGAACAATTAGATYCCCAAATATTTCAGTTCTTTTTGTATGTTATTYAAAGCAAAYCYCTCTYGTTYTYGAAAGGRGTTATTTGATTCGTTYGAAGATAATCTCAAAATATTGCGCGTATCCTGCGATTGATGGTGCAAAGATTTGAACAAATTTCCAACCGTCTTCAGCATGTTCGGCAATAATACGCTTATAATCTTCTTTAGGTTCCCCTTTCCAGTTATTAACTTCGACTTTCACGAATTTGTAATCGTACATATCCTTTCCCCCTTTTCCTAATTGTACCATTTCGGAGAATCGATTTGTTATGATTTTTGGATGTATATGGTATTCGCATTCAGTTAATATAACGTAACATTATCGGTAGCAAGGACAAGGAGGAACCCTGCTCTCACAAGGGAACCTCCTTTTTACGTTCTATGGATCTATACATTTTTTTATACATTCCTATCCTGAAGGGGATTTTAAGATTTCTGTTTGTTACTGAATTAGCTGAAAAACTGTATAAAACCTTGCATACTTCTTAGCGTGTTTTTTAATGCTGGCGATATCCTACATCCATCAACTTATGAATTTTATAATGTCTCCAAACCGAGAATTTCTTGTGTTTTTAGTCCGAAATTTTATGCAATAAAAAAACATCTCGAATTTGAGATAAATTACTTGCTTTTTAATCACTTGAAGTGTAAAGTGATAGTAACGAAAGCGATTGAGTCATATGAAAAACATACACTCACTTGCTTTCGATTTACAAAACAAAGTAACTTATTCAGTAAAAACTAAGATGAATTTACAAAAATATAATGAGAATAAATTGAAAAGCTAAAAACCATATTAGTGGTGGGAAATGTTATTTTTTTAGTTATCACTTGACTAGTAAAATGAAACGGAGGAATTATCAATGTATGAAATTAAAGGGCATCATCACATTTCAATGGTTACAAAAAACGGAAGTGAGAATAACCATTTTTATAAAAACGTGCTTGGTTTACGCCGTGTGAAAATGACGGTAAACCAAGATGATCCATCCATGTATCATTTATTTTACGGAGATAAAACAGGAAGTCCAGGTACTGAACTATCATTTTTTGAAATGCCTTTAGTAGGAAAAACGTACCGTGGTACGAATGCAATTACGCGAATCGGATTACTCGTTCCTTCAGAGGAAAGCTTACATTACTGGAAAGAACGATTTGAGAAATTTGATGTGAAACATAGTGAAATGACAACATATGCAAATCGTCCTGCTTTGCAATTTGAGGATGCGGAAGGTCTTCGTCTCGTGCTACTCGTTTCAAACGGAGAAAAAGTGGAGCAC
>NZ_JBFTMA010000189.1:0-6770 GCF_056396725.1 Bacillus sp. 05T31 | reverse complement strand
ATGCACGGGTTTTTTATTTTACAAGTTTACGTGTTTGTTTTAAAAAATGTCCAATTTTTTTAATGATTGGTTCGATTGAATCGCCATCTTTTAAAATATCGTATTCATTAATGTTTAATCGTAAAACAGGGCATGAATTAAAGTTATTAATCCAGTTATCGTAACGTCCATGCATCTCTTTCCAATATTCAATTGGTGTTTGCTGCTCCATGGGACGTCCTCGTTCTTGAATACGATCGACAATATCATCAAAAGAACCTTCTAGGTAAATTAATAAGTCTGGATGAGGGAAGTAAGGAGTCATGACCATAGCATCAAATAACCCTTTGTATGTCTCATAATCAGTTTCAGTCATTGTACCCTTTTCGTAATGCATTTTTGCGAAAATACCAGTGTCCTCATAGATAGAACGGTCTTGAACAAAACCGCCACCATATTCGAAAATTCTTTTTTGTTCTTTAAATCGTTCTGCTAAAAAGTACACTTGTAAGTGAAAGCTCCAGCGTGTGAAATCAGCATAGAACTTGTCCAAATATGGGTTGGAATCTACTTTTTCAAAAGATGTACGATAACCTAAAGCGTTAGCCAATGCAGTTGTCATAGTTGATTTACCGACACCTACTGTYCCAGCAATAGTGATAACTGCATCATTTGGTATATCATATTTTTGCCTTAAATTCATTGTTATTTCGACTCCTTCAAGAGAGTATTTTGAAGAGCTGATAAGATGACATTTAAATCATCATGATTTCTTACAAAATCCATATCGTCTCCATTAAATTTYAATACYGGAATATYYGGATGGTCCTTTTTGAAAGCATCCATTGCTGTTTCGTAATCTTTTGTAAGCTGTAGCAAGTAATTTGGATCCATATTTTTTTCGAATTCTCTTCCGCGCATGACAATTCGTTTTTGTAATGTTTCTAGGCTCGCTGTTAAATAAACGATRACATTTGGYACAGGCATATCTTGCGTAAGAATGCGATAAATTTGCATGTACTTGTCATATTGAGAATCTTTTAATGTACGGGATGCAAAAATTAAATTTTTAAATATATGATAATCTGCTACTACAGGCTTTCTTTGATTCAAATACTTTATGTTAATATCCTCTAGTTGTTTGTATCTATTACAAAGAAAGAACATCTCTGTTTGAAAACTCCATTCGTCGATGTCTTCGTAGAATTTTCCTAAAAAAGGATTTTCATCAACAATCTCTTTTAGTAAGTGGAGTTGCATGTGAGTTGAAAGTTCCTTCGCAAGTGAAGTTTTTCCAACACCAATTGGTCCTTCAACCGTGATAAATGGTACTCCGGTCACGCTGTTTCCTCCTTTCAATCAGTGATTTACCGTGACTACTAAAAACACAAAACAGAATTATTGTAGCACAAGAGGGGAGCGAGCGGACTAATTTGATATAAAAAGTTAGAAAATAGATATGTATTAATTAAATTTTATTTGGGATGACGGTACAATATTTGCCTTTAATGTGGCTTCCATTATTTTTAAAGCATGTTCATTATCTTGCTCGTTATTAGAAGCGATGCAATCCCGTGGTACATAAAGTGTATAATTTCTCATATGGGCATCATTAGCTGTAAAAAGGATGCATATGTTCCCGGCAATTCCTGTTAAAATGAGATTTTCGATTTTTAAATAACCTAATAAAGAATTCAAAGGTGTTTCATAAAAAGCAGAGTAATGTGGTTTAATAAAAATRTAATCGTCAGTATGCGGAGCAATGGCCTCGATAATATTTTTACTATACTCATTTGTACAATGGGTGATAAGTTGATCAATATCAGATCTCCAAAGTTGATAGTGATCATTGACATAAATTATYGGATAGCCCAATGATTTCATGGTGTCCTTTAATTGTAAAATGGGGTTCTTTATAATTTCACATTTCTGTGCCAGGATGGRTCCGTGGGAGAATTGAAAATCATTAATCATATCGATAATGAGTAAGGCAGTATTTTTCATATGTAATTCCCTCTCTTTCTTCTTTAGGTTGGATTGAATTTGTAAAAGTTATCCCACCTGCAAGAAATGAAAAAGTGTATTTTATTTTTGGTGAAAGGACTATATTATGGAGCGAGATATATATTTTATGCAGTTAGCAATAGAGGAAGCGAAGAAGGCGGAGGCGATACAAGAGGTACCAATTGGTGCTGTAATTGTGCTAGATGGTGAAGTGATTAGTGTCGCACATAACTTAAGAGAAACTGAACAGAGATCAATAGCTCACGCCGAACTCTTAGCTATTGATGAAGCTTGCAAAAAGTTAGGGACATGGCGTTTAGAAGATGCAACGTTATATGTAACATTAGAACCTTGCCCAATGTGTGCAGGGGGAATTGTTTTATCGCGTATAAAACGGGTTGTATATGGTGCGAGCGATCCGAAAGGTGGATGTGCAGGTACGTTGATGAATCTTTTAACTGATGAGCGTTTTAATCATCAGTGTGAAGTAGTGCCTGGTGTACTTGAAGAAGAATGTGGTACGTTGTTAACGATTTTTTTTAGGGAGCTTCGTAAGAAAAGAAAAGAAGTGAAAAAACTAGAGAAAAGTAATGGTAACTAACGTATTTGCATTTTGTAAAAAAACAAGTTATACTAATAATGCCTTATCCAAGGCAACCGAATATTGGTTTTAACTTTGCCGTGCTAAGCGGGGAGGTAGCGGTGCCCTATACTCGCAATCCGCTCTAGCGAGGCTGAATCCCTTCTCGAGGTTATGTTGCTGTAAGGTCTGCCTTAAGTAAGTGGTGTTGACGTTTGGGTCCTGCGCAACGGGACCCCGTGAACCTTGTCAGGTCCGGAAGGAAGCAGCAATAAGCGGGTTTTCTCGTGTGCCGCAGGAGTGCCTGAACCGAGCTAACTGCTTGAGTAACGCTTATGGTACGTAATCGACAGAAGGTGCACGGCAGTTATATATGTATACAAAACTCACCTTTATATAAAGGTGAGTTTTTTGTATGGAAAATAACTTTTGGAATCTATAAACAGAATGGGTTATAATAAATAAGATAATAACCTTTGAGGGAGGCCGTATTTTCGTGTCATACCAAGCGTTATACCGAACATGGAGACCGCAAAAATTCGAAGATGTAGTCGGTCAAAAGCACGTGACAAAAACGTTGCAAAATGCCCTTCTTCAAGAGAAAGCTTCACATGCTTATTTGTTTTCGGGTCCGAGGGGAACAGGGAAAACGACAATTGCAAAAGTATTTGCAAAGGCAATTAACTGTGAACACGCCCCGGTAGCTGAACCTTGTAATGAATGTCCTTCTTGTTTAGGAATTACACAAGGGTCTATTTCAGATGTATTAGAAATTGATGCGGCTTCAAATAACGGTGTAGATGAAATTCGAGATATAAGAGATAAAGTAAAATATGCTCCAAGTGCTGTAGGATATAAAGTATACATTATTGATGAAGTTCACATGCTTTCTATGGGTGCCTTTAATGCGCTTTTGAAAACTTTAGAAGAGCCGCCAGGACATGTTATTTTTATTCTGGCGACAACAGAACCGCATAAAATTCCAGCTACAATTATTTCGCGTTGTCAGCGTTTTGAGTTTCGAAAGATATCAGTAAATGATATCGTTGAGAGATTATCGACGGTCGTGACAAATGAAGGTACGCAAGTAGAAGATGAAGCGTTACAAATCGTAGCGCGTGCCGCCGAAGGTGGTATGCGTGATGCGCTCAGTCTTATTGATCAAGCTATTTCTTATAGTGATGAGACGGTGACGAGTGAAGATGTTTTAGCTGTAACAGGATCTGTATCTCAGCGATATTTGGGTGACCTGGTAGAATGTATACGTGAAAATGATGTATCAAGAGCGTTACGTATTATAGATGAGATGATGAGTAAAGGGAAAGATCCAGTTCGCTTTATGGAGGATTTCATTTACTACTATCGTGATATGCTTTTATATCAAACTTCACCACAATTAGAACATATGTTGGAACGGGTAATTGTAGATGATCAATTCCGTACGTTAAGTGAAGAAATGCAACCGGAAGTAATCTATGAAATTATTCATACCCTTAGTAAGGGACAACAGGAGATGAAGTGGACAAACCATCCAAGAATATTCTTGGAAGTTGTTATGGTGCAACTGTGTCAGCAGTTTATGATGCAAGCAAACGGCGCAGATCGTTTACAAGCGATTATGAACAGGATGCAGCAGTTGGAGAAAGAGTTAGAGCAAGTTAAAAAGAATGGCGTGCCAGCTGGTGTGCAGCAGGAAGTAAGAGAGACGCGGGCAACACCAAAACCGGTACGAACAGGAAGTATGAAAATTCCTGTTGGACGTGTGAATGAAGTGTTAAAGCAAGCGAAGCGTCAAGATTTAGAACAGTTAAAAGCTGTATGGGGCGAATTATTAGGAAGGCTCAAGTCACATAACAAAGTAGCATTTGCTGTTTTATTAGAAAATAGTGAACCAGTTGCGGCTTCGGATGATACCTATGTGTTAGCATTTCAATATGAGATTCATTGCAAAATGGCTAGTGAAAATCGAGAAGCGATGGATACATTGGAACAAACYCTTTTTGAATTGTTAAGTAAAAGGTTAAATATGATTGCTATCCCAAAAAGTGAATGGGGTAAAATTCGTGAAGACTTTTTACAACGCGAAGGCGGGGATTCTGAAGAAAGCCCAGAACAAAAAGAAGATCCTCTTATAGAAGAGGCTGTAAAATTAGTAGGGCAAGAACTTATTGAAATAAAAGAGTAATAATAATGAGGAGGAATTAATTATGATGCGTGGCGGAATGGGAAATATGAATAATATGATGAAACAAATGCAAAAGATGCAAAAGGACATGGCGAAGGCGCAAGAAGAGCTTGGCGAAAAAACAGTTGAAGGTACAGCTGGCGGCGGAATGGTTACTGTTATTGCGAATGGTCATAAGCAAGTTCTTGAAGTGAAAATTAAAGAAGAAGTTGTAGATCCAGAAGATATCGAAATGTTACAAGACTTAGTATTAGCTGCAACGAATGATGCACTTAAAAAGGTTGATGAACTTTCAAACTCTACAATGGGCAAATTTACAAAAGGCATGAACTTACCAGGTGGAATGTTCTAGGAGGATATTGATATATGCATTATCCAGAACCGATATCAAAATTAATCGATAGTTTTATGAAGTTGCCAGGAATTGGACCGAAAACAGCGGTTCGATTGGCATTCTTCGTGTTAGATATGAAAGAGGATGATGTACTAGGTTTTGCGAAAGCACTTGTGAATGCAAAGCGAGATTTAGCGTATTGTTCTGTGTGCGGACATATCACTGACCGCGATCCTTGTTATATTTGTGACGATTCGCATAGGGATCAATCGGTTGTTTGTGTAGTACAAGAGCCGAAAGATGTAATTGCGATGGAAAAAATGAAAGAATATCAAGGTGTATATCATGTTTTGCGTGGTGCCATTTCTCCAATGGAGGGAATTGGACCAGAGGATATTAATATCCCGCAGTTATTAAAGAGACTGCAAGATGAAACAGTACAAGAAGTGATATTAGCAACAAACCCTAATATTGAAGGGGAAGCCACAGCGATGTACATATCCCGCCTCTTAAAGCCAACAGGAATTAAAGTAACTCGTATTGCACATGGTCTGCCAGTTGGTGGAGATTTAGAATATGCAGATGAAGTAACACTATCGAAAGCTTTAGAAGGCCGTAGAGAGATATAAGAGGAGAAGGGAAAATGTTCTTTCAAAAAAAGGGTAAGTTGCGTAAAGAGTATGACGATAAGTTAATTGTATTATTAGAAAAGGTAAAGAATGAATGGCTACGTCAGAAGAGACTGGTTGAACAAAGTGTTGAGCCGTCTCAAGATGTACTTTGTTCTTTAAAAATAGCAGAGGCGAAATATTTTTTCTTGTTAAAAGAAGCAAAACGTCGTCCTGTGAAAATGGAACAATGGTAAAAGGTCCYGCTTTAAAGCGGGACCTTTTRCTTTTTATMGATTTATTTGTGAGTAATAGGGCTACTTTATTTTTGGGATATAAAGAGGAGAAAGAAAAAATGGGAATGGAATTAGTTGTATCTAATTGCTAGTGCTTAGAAGAAAGATTACTGATTAAAGGTTATAAAGATGAAGTGGTAGGAGTTATGTTATAGATGTTCTTTTTTCTTGTCTTGTCCCATACAAATGGATATGTATAGGTCATTCATAAGGAGGAAAAAATGAATTCTACAATTATTATTGTTGGCATTCTTTCTTTAGTTTTTATTTTTCTTGTTTTTGGTGTTTCTGCTAAACCAATACGTTTTATAGGGAAAGCACTCTTTCATGTCACTTTAGGTATAGCGTTACTATTTATTGTGAATGTTGCAGGGACATATTTCGGTTTTCATATTCCAATTAACATGGGCACAGCTACAGTATCAGGTTTATTAGGGGTGCCAGGTGTTGCTGCATTAGTGATTATTAAGCTATATATAATGCCAAGATAAATTTATTTTGGCATTTTTTAAAAAAGCGTTGACTTATCGATTAGTAATATGATAAATTAATAAGTGTCGTCAGGAACGAAAGAAAAAAGTTGTTGACAGATTCAAGTCAAAATGTTAAATTRTAAAAGTCGCTGAAACGCGRYRTTGAACTTTGAAAACTAAACGAAACAAACAACGTGAAACGTCAATTTTTATTTTTAGATGCTAGACAAACTAACTTTATTGGAGAGTTTGATCCTGGCTCAGGATGAACGCTGGCGGCGTGCCTAATACATGCAAGTCGAGCGAATGGA
>NZ_JBFTMA010000188.1:0-8244 GCF_056396725.1 Bacillus sp. 05T31 | reverse complement strand
TTATAATACAAAACGGATAAAGGCAAAATTAAAAATGAGCCCGGTGCAATACCGGACTCACTTTTATCAAGCTGCCTAATGAAATAACCGTGTCTAATTTTTAGGGGTCACTTCAATTTCATTGGCTTTTGCATTTCTCAACTACACTGCTTGGTAGTCCAACTAATTCATTTCATTTACGAATCAAGGAATCAACCGTTTTATTATCCTACTTCTTATAATCTCTTTGTAAAACTATAATCCATTTCTCCACCTAACGCTTCAGGTGTATCACCAGTTTCTCTAAAATCATGTGTATAAATTTGTTCAAATGAACCGAAATCTACTTGCTTATAAAATTCGAAACAAGGGAATCCATCATGGTCTCCTTGAATATCAATACTACCATCCTTGTTCACACATACAGTTAATAAATAGTCCACAGGAGGGGCATACACATTTAACGGATTACTAGCGCTTGCACTCATTTTGAATTGCACACCATCAGAATTCCATGAAATATCCGTACACACAATATTTTCAGTACTCGCTTTTCCTGTTCTTTTATTCACAGAACCATCTGGATTTGTGACCTTCTCTGTCGTAATACCCGTGTTTGCATATGAAAACACTTCTTCTTTATAAAAGTCCACTACTACCTCTTGCTCAACTCTAGAGCGCATAGTATTTACCGCATGTGGTGTAAACTCACGTGAATCACCTTCGAATTGGATTACTTTCCCTGTTTGTACATCCTTCCGCGGTTCTGTCCAAGACACTGGAATAAATACACTGGCTCTAATTTTAACGATATTCGTCATAAGAAACACCCCTGTAATTCTAATTTTATATACTGCATACTATTGAATAAAATAGACCACAATTTCAATCCTAGAACCAATAGCTTTCTCTTTTACGTTTGCTACTTCCTTCTRAAAAATAGCGCTATATTTATATCTAGATTKTCGYTTTAAARCTATATTCCATTTCTCCAGCTAGTGCTGCTGGGGTATCATCCGTTTTCCTGAAATCATGTGTATATATTAATTCAAATGAACCAAAGTCGATTTGTTTATAAAATTCATAGCAAGGAAAACCATCATGTAAACCTTCAACATGCACAGTACCACTTTCATTAACTCGTATAGCCAAAAAATAATCAGCTGCAGGTGCTGCCGCGTTTAACGGATTACTTGCACTTGCTCTCATTTCAAAKGAAACTTCATCTTCACTCCATACAATATTTGTACATGCAATGTTTTCTGTACTTGTTTCTCCTTTTTGATACTCAATTGAGCCATCTGGATTTGTAATTTTCACAGTAACGATACAAGCATCTGCATATGTGAAAATTTCTCTTTTATAAAAATCAACAACCACTTCTTGTTCTAATCTTGAACGCTTTGTGTTCACAGCGTATGGTGTAAATTCACGTGCATCTCCGGCATATTCAAACACTCTTCCCGTCGCAGGATCCTGACTATAAGTAAGGAGGTTATATACATGACTCATCAAACACTTAACGAACTAGATCTTACATCACTTTTATCACTATCTTTCAGCACATTAATTACTGAACTACATGATAGATTAAGTGAATTAGGATTTGAAGATATTAGGCCAGCGCACGGTTTTATGTTCAAACGCATCCTTCCTAACGGAGCAACCGGTATAGAACTAGCTGAATCTTTAGGGGTTTCAAAACAAGCCATAAGTAAAATGGTAGATTCTCTTGAGAACAGTGGTTATGTCACGCGCCAAACGCATCCTACTGATAAAAGAGGTAAAATTATTGTTTTAACCGAGCGTGGTTTAGCAGTAATGAAAGCAAAAGAAGAAATAGTAGCTGAAATAGAACAACGATGGATTGCCAACATAGGTGCAGAACGAATGCAAATGCTTAAAGAGGATTTAACAACATTCGTTACTAAAGAAAATACAGGAAAATTATCATCGAGCATACGACCTGTTTGGTAAACAAAAACTCCATATAAAAAACGAATCCACTTTGATTATTCTTTTTCAAAATGGATTCGTTTTTTACAGCTTTATTAAAATCATTGATTCCTGTATCTCGATGATATCCGATAAAATCAATACCTAAAGGCGGCGTAATATCCACCTTGCATACCMCTATTTTGCTCATTTGAATCGCTCTCCTTCTATATATCCCACCTACTTAAAGATAGCATATTTAACTTTGTTCCAAATAAAAAACGGACACAGTATTCTATGTCCGTTCTTTCCATCACACATACTTCCGATGCACCATCTTCCCATCATAAGAAAACACAACGCCCTTACTCTCCACAATCGATTCCATATGCACTGTTCTTCCCCATAGCTGATGAAGATACGGTAATACTTTTTCTAAGTATTTTAAATCTAGCTCAATTCCTTCATAGCTATGTTTAATGTACAATTCCCCATTCTTTAAGTAGTCGCCATCTTCTACTACTAAGTACGGGAAACCTCCATTCGTACGCATATTTACAAGTTGATCACGCACATGTTCCCATTCTTTATCAATTACTTTATATTCTTTTCCTTGGCGCTGGAATAAGTACATATCTTCTCTCATTACAAGTTTTTTATTTAAATAGTTTCTTAGGAACGATACATCCCATTCAATCTCCCGTACTTCAAAGATTTTGTCACGACCAGAACCAGGTTTCACACCGCGTCGTTTCATTTCTTCTGTCGGGTTGTTATAGCGCTCTTCAATATCTTCAAACATTTTAATACCGAGGTAGTATGGATTAATACTTGTTTTTGATGGCTGTACGACACCTGCATTAAGCTTTGCAAATTCGATTGCTTCACCAGATGTTAAGTCCATTTCACGAAGTATGCGTTGATGCCAATATGATGCCCACCCTTCATTCATAATCTTCGTTTCAAGCTGTGGCCAAAAATATAACATTTCCTCGCGCATCATCGTTAATATGTCGCGCTGCCATTCTTCTAGCTCACGGCTATATTCTTCAATAAAGAGGAGTAAATCTTTTTCTGGCTGCGGTGGGATTTTCTTCTTTTTATGCATATTAGGTCGTGCCCTCTTTTTGTTTCGATCATCTAAATTCCATAAATCATCGTACTGTGATATCTTTTTCTTTTCTACATCCTCTTCTAAATCTTCAATACTCCATGCAAGTTTCGGACGCATAAGCGATGGATCAATATGTTCTTGAATGGCAAGTACGGCATCTAAAAATGTTTCTACCTCTTCTCTTCCATACTTATGTTCATACGCCTTCACACGATCTGCTGTCGCTGCCATACTCTCCACCATATCGCGTTTCGTATTAGARAAACGAATATTATTTTTGAAGAAATCACAATGTGCTAAAACGTGCGCCACGATTAATTTATTTTGAATTAAAGAATTCGTATCTAATAAAAAGGCGTAACATGGATTAGAGTTAATAACGAGTTCATAAATTTTACTAAGTCCCAAATCGTATTGTAATTTCATTCTGAAAAATTGCTTTCCAAAACTCCAATGCGAAAATCTCGTCGGCATCCCATATGCACCAAATGTATAAATAATTTCCGCTGGACATACTTCATAGCGCATCGGATAAAAATCAAGACCAAATCCAGTCGCAATTTCAGTAATTTCAGCAATCGCATATTGTAGTGCTTTATCGTCACTTGCTCTCATTATTTTCCCTCCTTACACTTTCCCTTAAGAAAGTGTATGATGAGGAACAAGCTTTCATGAGGATTGATTGCATAATAAAAAGACACCCTCTAAAAAAACGAGAATGCCTCTTTCTAATTAACCTTCAATGATCTCCATCTTCTCCGTAATCGGTGTACGAGCTTTTCCTTCTGGTGCTTTATCGAAATAGCCGATATGAAGAATTCCAATGATGCGTTGACCTCTTGTTAAACCAATTCCTTCTATAAATAGTGGATTGTAGTTTAATCCACCTGATTTCCAAACRCASCCTAAGCCGCGTTCCCAAGCAAGTAATTGGAAGTTTTGCATAAATGCACATGTTGCAGCGTAATCTTCGTCACGTKGAATTTGACGCGGATCTTCATTAATGTAAACAACGATTTGTGCAGGTGTGCTTAAGAAACGGTCAGATAAAATTTTGCCGCGTTTCGCTCTTTCTTCTTCTGTGAAAGAGTTTAATACTGCGTCTACTAATTTCTGACGGCCTTCTTCAATGTATAATTTACAATTCCATGGCTCRCGATGTTTATGATTYGGTGCCCATGTTGCRTCGTTTAATAGTTCAATTAATAGCTCTTTTTCTACTTCTTTATTTGTAAATGTACGAACAGAACGTCTTTCTTTAATAACGTTTGCGATGGAAGTATATGTAGTCATATGTATCTCTCCCCTATTTTCATCTATATGTATAACATTTTCATTGATATTGATTTTCAATTTCGATTATAACCTAGTTTTTCACTATTAATCAATGTTTTATGTTGGAAAACCAAGAAAAACTTCTTTTTATACTGTGAATAAAAAAACTTAACTTGTTCACAAGTTTTTCACATTTTATGGAAATGATAAGTGTACAGTTTTCCACATTATCCATCTAGGAGGAGTTTATATGTACAAGAAAATCGTAGTAAGTATGACTATGGCAGCATTATTGTGCGGGATATCTGTCTTTCCTGCCTCTGCTGCCACGCCAAAAGAAGTAACAATGCACCATCATAAGCCTATTTCAGAAGAAGAAATGCAATCATTAGAAAAACTCGGCTATAACAAACATGAAATTTGGAAAGCTGCTCACATTGCAAGAATAAGTAAAAAAGAAATTAAGGACGTTTTAGCTTACTATAAGCAAAATAAATCTTGGGAGAAAACAGCACAGCATTTCGGTGTAGACCCAAGTAAATTGAAAAAGCATCATATGAATAAAGAAACGAAAAAAGCACTACTGCAAAAATTAGCAAATATGCAAAAGTCCACACCAGATGGACTGAAACAAAAAATGAAAGAATATAACATCGGCTTACGYCARCTYRCSGTGTTAACAATCATCKCTCAAAAAAGTAATACCCCTCTYGAYGATGTACTAAAAATGAAAAAAGATGGSATGGATATTAAACAAATTGCGGAAAAATTAAATGTTAAAAAAGAAGATATACGGGCAGAAATGATTAAATTAGTGAAGTCTATTAAAGAAAAGAAAACAAATTAGCCTGTCAAAAAGGAAGAGATATTCAATACTCTTCCTTTTCTTTATGAACTTTCAATTTCCAAGTATAAATTCCCCCATTTCCCAAAAACTAACATAAGTAAATGATGTATGTAAGGGGTGAAGCAATGTTTCGTTTATCATCTAAAAAGAAAAAAAAAGCACTCTGTTCTATTCCGGAGTTTATCCACACTATGAAAGAATCTAGTGATTTCGTGTCTTATAACGTAGTAGACGATGGAACATTGTGTTTGTTTTATTATAAATCTACAGCCGAATCACTCCTCATTAATCGATTCATTTTAACACCTATAAAAAGAGAGTTAGATCACATTGAAAATATAAGTGATATAGCAAATATCGTCACACTCGAGGAGATCATCACCAATCCTTCTATTGATGATATTCGTGAAAAATTATTAAGTGGGTATGTACTTATACAGCTGAAAAATGATTCTCAAGCAGTTGAATATGCACTTATTCGTGCCGAGAGTTCAGTTTTAGGTACACGGTTATATAACGATACAGAAAATGAATACAGTGTAATCGGTCCAAAAGTTGGATTTGTTGAAAATATTGATACAAATATACACTTACTTCGCCGGAATATTGTAACGGAGCAATTAGTTTTCAAAGAAGTTGTAGTTGGCTCTATATCAAAAACAAAAGTCGTAGTTGCTTACATTGAAGGCATTACGAATGAGCAGCACGTTAATACTGCGATGCAGCGCCTACAAGACATTGACTTTGATGTTCCTTTCGATGCGACTATGATTGAACAGTTTATTAGTGATAACAGCAACTCTCCCTTCCCTGTTTTACTCCCTACAGAGCGTTTAGATCGCTCCGTTTATGCATTATTGAATGGAGGAGTTGTCATTTTAACAGACGGTTCACCATATGCATTAGCTGGACCAGCGACATTACTCGATTTCTTCGTCTCTCCAGAAGATTATTATTTACCATGGATAGCAGGCTCATTTCTTCGAATGGTTCGCTTTTTCGGAGCAGCATTCTCGCTATTTTCATCAGCTATTTATACAGCTGTATTAACGTATCACTATCAAATGATTCCGGCCGATTTACTAGGTCCGATTATTTTTTCAAGAGCTAATGTACCCTTTCCGCCCATTTTAGAAGCACTTTTTTTAGAAATCACAATCGAATTGCTCCGTGAAGCTGGAGCACGATTACCTACAAAAGTTGGACAAACAATCGGCATCGTTGGCGGGATTGTAATTGGCCAAGCATCTGTTCAGGCTGCTTTAACGAGTACCATTTTATTAATTGCAGTTGCTTTATCAGCACTCGCTTCTTTTACAACACCCACTGTAAAAATGTCTTCTACTATCCGGATACTACGATTTCCACTTATTCTTTTAGCTGGCGCATTTGGGGGCTTAGGTCTCATTGTAGGATTCGTATTCATATTAGCTCATTTAATTCGCTTAAAATCACTTGGATCACCTTATTTATTACCTTTATATCCATTTCGCGGTTTAGGGACAGCAGAAGGTCTCCTGCGCTTACCATTTAGTCAAACTGCAGAACGCGCCTCTTTTCTGAGGCCAAAAAAGAAATGGCGCTATGATCCAAACAAAGCGAAAGAAAAACGCGATGGTGAGGAAAAATGAAAAATATTTTACTCTGCTTTTCCATTATCATTTTAATTTTCCAATCCGGCTGTACACAAACGAATATAGTTGATACGCAGCGAATTATTCATGTGGGTGGATTCGATATAACGAAAGAAAAAMAATTYCGTGGGACGATTCTCTATCCTGATTACACAAGGGGTGTGCAATCAAAACCACAAACTCAGTCAACTACTGCAGGCACAATTGAAACAATATCTTCACTCTTAAATGCCAAATCGCCACATACTATCGCTGTGGGTCAAATGCGTGTTGTTCTATTTGGAAAATCATTTGGCGAACGTGGAATTGGGGATGTTATTAACAACTTACAACGTGATCCTAACATTGGCCGAGACGTACAACTAGCACTTGTAGACGGTTCAACAGAAAAACTACTTAAACATGTCAAAACAAATGGATCGCTATATTTGTCTGATTTACTGGAGCAAAACATAGAAAACGAGACAATTCCTCGGACCGCTTTAAACATTTTCTTGTATAACTTTTATTCATCAGGATGCGATCCATTTCTTCCTTATATTAAAGTTGATGAAGACAGGTCCGCTTCCATTAAAGGAATTGCTTTTTTAAAAAAGGATAAAGTGGCTATGTATACAGATAAAAAAAGGTCCTTTTTATTTAAATTGCTCATTAATCCTACTAAAAATGGTCGTTACGAAGTTCCGATACGTCAAGGTAAACATAAAGGATTAATCGCAACTCAAAACTTATCTGGAAAAAGTTTTTGTTCCCTTTCCCAAAACGGTGACATTCCGAAAGTTAACATCCACTTAAAATTAAATGGACTCATAAAAAACGCTCCCGACTGGCTTGATTTAGCAAAGAACGAAAATATAACTTATGTAAAAAAACATGTAGAAAAAACACTTGAGGAACATTTAAACGAATTAATAAAACAATTTCAAGAAAAAGAAATCGATCCAATCGGGATACGAGAAGAAATTCGTAGCCATTCAAGAAAATGGACTATAAAACAAATTCAAGAAATGTACCCTAATGTAGACGTTGCMGTTAATGTGMAAATTAATGTCGTWCAATCTGGTATCGGAGAATAGTGAGGTGCTRTAATGGCTGRACAAAATAAAACAMATACTGTTTCCCCTTATTTCRCATTTCTTCTATTACACTCCCTTCAAATYGGAGTAGGTGTGTTAGGATATCAACGAATTATTGCGCAATATGCTGGCTATGATGCTTGGATTTCCCTTATTGTTGCAGGTATTGCAACTCATATCGTGCTCTTTTGCATGCTTAAAATGTTAGAAAAAGATAATGATTTAATAAATATTCATACGACATGTTTCGGAAAGTGGAATGGAACCTTTTTTTCCGTTTGCTTTGCCGCATAACTTCTATTATTTTGCCTTACTGTTCTTCGTACATATATTGAAGTCATTCAAGTTTGGGTCTTTCCTACAATTAAACCCTGGAAATTAACC
>NZ_JBFTMA010000187.1:0-6798 GCF_056396725.1 Bacillus sp. 05T31 | reverse complement strand
GCTTTAAGTGGTTGTTTTGGAAAAAAAGAAAGTGTCAATAGCCTTTCAGCTACAGAAATAGGGGAGAAAATTAAACATGTTACTAACCTAGAAGAAATGAAAGAAGGAGATAGTAAAAAACTTCAAAAGCTATATAACATAAATGCTGATGAAGTTGAAAGTTTTGTGCTATATACCGCTCCTACAAATATTAAAGCTGATGAAATTGCTGTAATGAAAGTAAAAGATATGAAAAATGTAGAAAGCATTAAAGAGAAAATTTCAAATAGGATTGAAAAAAAATCAAAAAGTTTTAAAGACTATCTTCCAGAAGAATATTTCTTAATAGAAAAACGTGTCTTAAAAACAAAAGATAATTATATCCTTTTAGCAATATCAAAAGATGCTGATAAAATTGAAAAAACGTTCGATGAAAGTTTGAAGTAATATAGATTTGAAAAACAAGGGATTAAATAAAAATATTTTCATATCGTGCATTTTTATTACTAAATCAATAACTAAGCCAAAAGCCGATTTCCTATACGATAAGGAAATCGGCTTTTTCTTTATAAAATTTTATTTAGCTTATGAAGCTTACGTTTTAAAATAATATATTGAATTTATGTTAAAACGGCATTTCAGGGCTCGTATTATTTTTTCTAAACTTATTAGTTAGGATTATTCGACAATCATATTAATAATAATTAAAGTATAGGATATACACATCTTAGGGAGGGCATATATGTGAAGAAGTGGATGAAAATTGTTCTGTACTCTTTATTAGGTATTTTACTTATGGGAAGTATTACTTTTTTTGTTTGGTCTCAGTTTACTTATAAACCAACGAAAGAGGCTTTGTCGTTAGTAGATGATAAAAAAGAGGAAGATAATATAGTATTTGGAGAGAAAGATGCTAAAATAGGGATTATTTTTTATCAAGGAGCTAAAGTAGAAGCTGAGGCTTATAGTTACTTAGGGGAAGCTCTTGCAAAAGATAGGCATTTTGTAGTGATGCCTAAGTTACCATTAAACTTAGCGATACTTGGAATCAATGCGGTAGACAGTGTAATGGAAAAGTATCCTGAAGTTCAGAAATGGTATGTTGCGGGGCATTCAATGGGGGGAGCTATGATTTCTAAGTATGCTTTTCAACATGAAGACAAGGTAGACGGGATCATTTTCTTAGGTTCGTATCCTGCAGATGATTTTTCTACCAAATCAATTCCGATGTTATCAATTTATGGGGAAGTAGATGCTTTAGCAACTGTAGAAAAAATAGAGAACAATAAAAAGTTAATGTCAAAAAATACAACTATGCACATGATAAAAGGSGGMAAYCATGCTMATTTTGGCATGTATGGTGAGCAAAAAGGTGATAATGCGAGCTTAATTACGTCAAAAGCACAACGAGATGAAACAGTGAAAGTAATTGAACAATGGTTATTAAAACAATGATAGCGAATGTAATAAATTTACCGAAAGGATTCTCCCACCTCAAGCATGTGTAGGAAGATAGCCTAACGGTAGGTGGGAGAGATAATAAAGAGCCAACTCGTACGCATTGGCTCTTTTATTTATTTGCTATCTCCAATTGTCCCCTTATTTTCTCCGGAATGTCCTTTTCAGAAATAATGTCGTAGGAATAGACATACTTACCTTTCACATGAATTTTCAAGTAAGTTTTTCTTATAAAATCATTAGGGGTGCTAGCTCCTACTGTATATTCTTTCTCATTTCTTGATTCATCAACACCTTTTAGGGAGTACATAGCTCTGCCTTTATGATGATAATCTGGAACGCCATATCCCTTCGCAATGGCGTATACATTTTTTTCTTCAGCAATCGGATTAAATYTGTCCAAATCCCCRCGTAATATGAAAGGTAGTAAGTATATAGGGAGGCTTATTCCTATTATGCAAAGTACAAATTTCTTCATAATTGTTTCTCCTTTTATGTATTTACATTTTCAGTATAGAAAAAACTTCTTATGAATATAGAGGGGAATTCCTTAAGTTTTTCTTAAAWARATTTKWAAAGTACGGTTATTTTAACCAAAATTTTCATGAAAATAACTTTTTAAAAAACATAAGTTCGTATATAACGGGAACGAATGTTCTTTTGATAGGAGTGATAACCTTGYATGATTATTCTCTTTTACCAAATCGCATTATTCTTTGTGTAGATCTTCGTAGCTTTTATGCGAGCGTATCATGTATTAAAAAAGGACTTGATCCACGTTATACAAAATTGGCTGTTGTAGGAGATATAAACCGTAGTGGATCAATCGTACTAGCAGCAACACCGCCATTAAAAGCGTTGGGAATTAAGAAAATGGCACGGTTGTACGAAATACCGAAGCGGCCAGATATTATTATTGTGAATCCAATTATGCATACGTATATGAAATGTTCAACTTACATAACAGGTTTAGCTTTACAATATGTTGCACCGGAAGATTTTCATCAATATAGTATCGATGAGTTTTCTATGGATATGACCGCAAGTATTCATTTGTTTGCGAGTAATCCGCGCGAGTTCGCATTAAAGTTCAAGCGAGAAATATATGAACGTACGCGGATTGAAAGTACGATTGGTATAGGACCCAATTTATTATTGAGTAAAGTAGCGATGGATGTTGAAGCGAAAAAGAATAAAGATGGAATAGCCTATTGGACATATGACGATATACCCGAGAAGTTATGGAGTATTAGACCGCTCAGTAAATTTTGGGGTATATCGTATAAAACTGAAATGAAATTGAATCGAAAAGGTATACATACAATTGGAGAATTAGCTCAGTACCCTTTGAAATATTTAAAGCAATCGTTTGGTGTAATAGGGGAAGAATTACATTTACATAGTAATGGGATTGATTTTAGCAGAATAGCAGAGAAATATGTTCCAGCGACAACATCTATAGCAAAGAGCCAAATATTATTACGCGATTACTCAATTGAAGAGTTCATAGTTATTTTATTAGAGCATATAGAAGAAGTTTGTTACAGGTTGAGAAGAGAAAAGAAATACGCGCAAACGATCCATTTTTCAGTTGGATATAGCAAGGAATATGGAGGGGGAATAAAAAAGGCACATACGTTAAACAGAGCAACAAATTTAACGATGGATATTTATAATGTTTGTACATATTTTTTATATGAGCGCCATACAGGGGAGCCGATTCGGTCGATAAGTATTTCGTTAACAAATTTAATAAATGAAGGAGAAGAGCAAATTTCACTTTTCGATAACATTATACAAAGAGAAAAAGAAATGCGATTAACGAAGGTCATGGACGAAATTCGAACACGATTTGGTAAGAACAGTATTTTACGTGGGATTTCCTACACAAGCGTCGCAACAGCAAGATACAGAAACACATTATTAGGAGGACATAAATCGTGAAGAATGCTAATATGCCAAAAGGAAGAGGAATGGTAAAGTGGCAACCGTTTGCCAGTATGCCAGAGCAGTTTGCAGTTATTAAAGAAATTATAAGTGAACAAACGAAAGTCCCACGTCCAATCTTAACGCAAGATGCAAAAGAAATGATTGAAAATAGGCTGTTATGTTCATTTTTAGGTGAGGAAGAGGTTTTACTTACATATTACAGAGGTGGCTATCTATATGAAAATTACACAATAGTAGTCGATATAAATCCATTAAATGAGACGATTATATGTACTGATGCTTTTCGCAATAAGAGAATGTTTAAGTTTGTTGATGTGATTGAAGTGAATTAGAGGGGGAAAAAGAAAAATAATGATCTCTTCCTAACTTAATTATAYCAYGTAAATMAMGTTCGAAATAGACTGTTTATTCTCCTTTTCTCTTGCTACAATCAATAACACATGAATAGTAAGGAGAGGTGCCAAATGAGTTCTTTCGTTCTCGATTTTCAGGAAATAGAAAAAACGCAGCTTTCGCTCGTTGGTGGAAAAGGATTGAATTTAGGGGAGTTATCAAACATTCAAGGKATACAAGTGCCAGAAGGRTTTTGYGTTACAACGGTAGGRTATGAAAAGGCCATCGAACARAATGAAGYGTTTCAARCTTTGTTGAATCMAYTAGCAAWRYTAAAAWTTGAGGACCGAGMTCAAATTGGTGAAATTAGYARGAAGATTAGAGAARCCATYATGGCAGTRGAAATTCCWKYTGATGTAGTGGAAKCRGTAGCTCATTATCTCTCWCGTTTTGGAAATGAASATGCKTATGCAGTGCGTTCGAGTGCTACTGCTGAAGATTTACCATATGCCTCGTTTGCAGGTCAACAAGATACGTATTTAAATATCATCGGAAAAGAAGACATTTTGCAGCATGTAAGAAAGTGCTGGGCCTCCTTATTTACAGATCGAGCAGTCATTTACCGAATGCAAAATGGTTTTGAACATAGTCAAGTTTCTATATGTGTTGTCGTTCAAAGGATGGTTTCCCCGCAGGCTTCCGGCATTTTATTTACCGCTGATCCAATTACTTGTAACCGAAAAGTGATATCAATCGATGCCAGTTTCGGACTTGGAGAAGCACTGGTCTCTGGCTTAGTATGTGCTGATAATTATAAAGTAAAAGAAGGCGAAATCGCCGGAAAGATGATCGCAACTAAAAAATTAGCTATCTATGGACGAAAAGAAGGCGGAACAGAGACAAAGCAAATTGCTCCTAATCAGCAAAATACTCAAACACTTACTGAACAACAAATCTTACAACTAGCACAGATAGGAAGGCAGATCGAAGCTTATTTTGGCTGTCCGCAAGATATTGAATGGTGTTTAGTGGATGATACATTTTATATTGTCCAAAGTCGCCCAATTACGACTTTATATCCAATTCCTAAAGAAAATGATGGGGATAATCATGTGTATATATCGGTTGGCCATCAACAAATGATGACCGATGTAATGAAACCACTAGGGTTATCTTTTTTCCTGTTAACGACTAATGCTCCTATGCGTAAAGCGGGAGGAAGGCTATTTGTGGATGCTACACAAAGATTAGCTTCACCTGCTAGCAGAGATTTCTTAATAAACACTTTAGGAAAATCGGATCCGCTCATAAGAGATGCATTAACGACTRTAGTCGAGCGAGATGATTTTATTAAATTGTTACCGGATGATGAAAAAGAAAAGAGTGTTGGTAAAAGTGTGCCACCTGCAAGCTCGCAACCACAAATCGAAAACGATCCGGCAATCGTTACGGATTTAATAAAGACTAGTCAAGCATCACTTGAAGAGTTAAAACGAAATATGCAAACAAAATCAGGGGTGGATGTATTTGATTTTATTTTGGAAGACATCCAGCAATTAAGAACAGTATTATTCAACCCACAAAGTATAGCCGTCATTATGGCAGGTATGGACGCTTCATCATGGATTAATGAAAAGATGGAGCAATGGCTAGGTGAAAAAAATGTAGCAGACACACTTTCACACTCTGTACAAAACAATATTACGTCGGAAATGGGGCTAGCATTATTGGATGTTGCAGATATGATTCGGCCGTATCCAGAAGTCATTGCGTATTTACAGCATATAGAAGATAACAGTTTTTTAGATGAACTAGTTAAGTTTRAAGGYGGGGATAAAGCWCGAGATGCAATCTATGCTTTTCTRAATAAATACGGAATGAGATGYAGCGGAGAAATCGATATTACGAAAACTCGTTGGATTGAAAAACCAAATACAATTATCCCGATGATTCTAAATAATATTAAAGACTTCGAGCCTAATGCGGGTAATCGGAAATTTGAACAAGGGCTACAGGAAGCTTTGAAAAAAGAACAAGAGTTATTAGATCGATTGAAGCATTTACCGGATGGGAAACAAAAAGTAAAAGAGACAAAACGAATGATCAGCCTAATCCGGAATTTCATCGGTTATCGTGAATATCCAAAATACGGCATGATTAATCGCTACTTCGTTTATAAGCAGGCATTGCTGAAAGAAGCTGAGCAACTCTTGCAAAATAACGTTATTCATGAAATAGAAGATATATACTATCTGACTTTTGAAGAACTTCACGAAGTTGTCCKTACGAATAAACTRGATTATGAGGTTATTCATAAACGGAAAAATGAGTACAAATTATATGAAAAACTAACGCCTCCRCGTGTTATCACGTCTGATGGAGAAATCATTACAGGTAAGTACAAACGAGAACACCTCCCGGCCGAAGCGATTGTAGGTTTGCCTGTTTCTTCAGGAGTTATAGAGGGGAGAGCACGTGTTATTTTAAACATGGAAGAAGCGAATTTAGAAGATGGAGATATATTAGTTACGGCATTTACTGATCCTGGCTGGACACCATTGTTTGTGTCTATAAAAGGGTTAGTTACCGAAGTTGGTGGACTCATGACACATGGGGCAGTGATTGCGCGTGAATATGGATTRCCAGCAGTTGTCGGAGTAGAGRATGCTACGAAACKAATAAAAGACGGRCARCGAATTCGGGTACATGGAACAGAAGKGTATATCGAAATACTGTAGTTAAAAAGATCATTCGCTATGTGTAGTGGATGATCTCTTATTTTTTTACTCTGTTAAATTTTAATGTTGATAATCGAGTAAATTAGAGGGAAACCCTTATATTTGGGTTTCCCGTTTTTATACTTTCGACTTTTTCGCTGTTAAGAAACATTTTTTAGCCAAGTAATAATTCGAAGTACCTGAAATGGTTCAAACCAAGTAATTAAAAACATCACAACGAAGAAAGAAATAAGTGATATGAATTTCAATGTTCCTTTTTCCCGTTTAGCAACTGCTATAAAATTTAGTACAATTCCAACTAAAAAAGAAATAAAACTAAAAAGGACAATCGGTTCAGAAT